>NZ_CAJHAV010000017.1:0-67648 GCF_904846475.1 Psychrobacter sp. LFX-11D | reverse complement strand
TGCGCTTGGTATTCCCAATTGTCATCGTTGCGGTTACCGCAGACCTTGGCATGATGCAAGTGATAGATTTGGCATTGAACGACCCTAAAGAATACTCAGCAAGACTGATGGCGCATCATGCTGAAATATCAGCCTTTGGTGGTATCTTCTTATTGCTGGTCTTCTTAAACTTCATCTTTGATGATAAAGAAGTGCATTGGTTTAACTGGCTTGAGAGCCGCTTAGCAAAGCTTGGCAAAGTGGATGCCATGAGCGTCTTCGTTGCGCTTATTGTCCTGATGTTTGCTGTATCTTGGGCCAGTGCGGAACAAGCTTCTGCCGTACTGATTGCGGGTGTTTGGGGTATCTTGGTCTATCTTGGTGTCCAAGTTATCTCTGGTATGCTCGAGGGTGACCTTGAGGAAGACTTAGAAAATGAAGAGAAGGGTTCAGGTGCCGCAGCGACCAGCGCGATTATGAAGGGCGGTATTATCGGTTTCTTATACTTAGAAGTTCTTGATGCTTCATTCAGTTTCGATGGTGTGATTGGCGCATTTGCGATTACCAATGACGTTATCGTGATTATGTTAGGTCTGGCGATTGGTGCGATGTTTGTGCGTTCGATGACTATCTTCTTGGTAGACAAAGGCACACTTGATGAGTTCATCTATCTAGAACATGGTGCGCATTATGCCATTGGTGCTTTGGCAATTATTATGCTGCTATCAGTGAAATTCCATGTACCAGAGATTATTACGGGTTTGATTGGTATTGCCTTTATCGGTTGGGCATTGCTTGCTTCACTTAAGCATCGCAAGCAACAAGCAAAGGCGATTACTTAGTGTTGATTTTAGCTCAAGTTTAAACGCTACGTTCAAATTAAGAAAAAGCGCTTTGGTAGAAAATCGTAGTCATGACAGGTTATATCAAGCGATTGGTATGACCTGTTTTTTATACCTTTTTTACTTTATGAGTAATTCATATCATAAGGTTTTGTTTCATTGCTAGGTTCGAGATTACAACCTTAGTACCAACTTCAGTATCTAAGAAATTCATTTTTGATAACAATATCTTAACGATTGTTATCGGGACGGTTAGAAAGTATCAGATTTGCACAATTGCTATATCTGTTAGTAAACATAACGTCAGCGCACAAAATACGCCTTGCTTAGTGAGCAAACGCTTAGTATAGTAAATCGTAATGATATGCAGGGCATGACGTACAGATAGATTTTTTCTAACGGCGTCTATATATCGACCACTGCACTATTTGAGTTCATTTTTTATCAATCCACTTAATTATTAATCCAAAGGATATTTATATGGCTATTAGCTTAACAAAAGGCGGCAACGTAAACTTATCAAAAGAAGCGCCAGGTTTAACCAATATTACGGTCGGTCTAGGCTGGGATCCACGCGCGACCGATGGCCAGGATTTTGACTTAGACGCTATCGGCTTCTTAGTTGATGAATCTGGCAAAGTCCGTAATGACCAAGATTTTATCTTTTTCAATAACTTAAAATCAGATAACGGTGCAGTTGAGCATACAGGTGATAACCGTACTGGCGAAGGTGCTGGTGATGATGAAGCCATCAAAGTAAATTTAGCGAGTATCCCAGCTGACGTTAGTAAAGTTGCCTTATGTGCCATCATTTATGAAGGTCAGACCCGTAACCAAAACTTCGGTCAAGTTGGCGATGCTTACATCCGTGTCGTTAATGACAACGGTGCCGCTGAAATTGCCCGTTATGACCTATCAGAAGATGGTAGCACTGAAACAGCCATGATTTTTGGTGAGTTATACCGTCATGGTAGTGACTGGAAATTCCGCGCGGTTGGTCAAGGCTTTAGCGGTGGTCTTGGACCATTAGCGGCTTCTTATGGCGTCAACGTTTAATCGTCTCATTGACTTAAGCGTGTCGCGAGCCAACTATCGTAAGTAACTATTTATTTACGAGTTACTTACGAGATCTATAAGCCATCAAGTGTGTTGTTTAAGACATTTGATGGCTTTAAATTTAAGTGGCTATGAATTTAAGTAACTAATTTAATATCTAAATGACATTGACAGAAGTTATTTGCTATACCCTCTACAGATGGACTCATAAAAATATTAGAACAAGGACTTTTGACCTATGGCTGCAAAGTTTAGCTTAATTGGTACTATCGAACCTTTTTTACATTGTAATCTTAAAAAAGGCGACTCAATCTATTGCGAAGCCAACGCCATGGTGATGATGGAATCAAACCTTGAGCTAAAAGGTAAATTGCAAGGTGGACTGATGCAGTCATTGATGCGCCGTTTTGCTAACGATGAGTCACTTTTTCAACAGCAAATTGAAGCGGTAAACGGTGAAGGTGATTGCTTGCTGGCACCAACGCTCGATGGCGATATGCAAATCATTGATTGCGGCAAACATCAATATACCTTGAGCGATGGTGCTTTTGTCGCGGCGCAAATCGGTGTCGATATCAGAGCCAATATTCAACGTAATCTAGGTGGCGCAGTCTTTGGTGATACTGGCGGCTTTATGGTCATGCAGACACAAGGTCAAGGTCAGGTAGTGGTATCGGGTTTCGGTTCATTATTTGAGATTGATGTGACGCCAGATAAAGACGTCATCATCGATAATGGTCATGTGGTCTGCTGGGATTCAACGCTTGATTATAAGCTCTCTGTATCGACCAGTAAGAAAAAAGGCATCATGAGTAATATTATCAATTCAGTCACCAGTGGCGAAGGAATGGTACTCAACTTTTCAGGCTCAGGCAAAGTTATTATCTGCTCACGCAATCGTGACAGCTATCAAGGATGGCTACAAAGCATCTTGGGCACCAGTTCAGGTGGTCGTGGCGGCAATAGCGGATTACTTGGCAATATTTTATAGCAATTTCTCATACAACTATTATAAGGATTATCACATGGCAGTTAGTTTACAAAAGGGTCAAAAAATCTCCCTAAGCAAAGAAGCGGGCGGCGAGCTTACTCAAGTAAAATTGGGTTTAGGCTGGGACGTTGCCCAAGGTCCACAAGATAAAAAAGGTGGATTCTTAGGTAAATTATTCGGCGGCGGTAGTGGCGGCGATTCTATCGATTTAGATGCATCATGCATTATGTTCGATAGCAACAAACAGCCAGTTGATGCCATTTGGTTTAGCCAATTAAAATCGAAAGACGGCAGTATCGTGCACACTGGTGATAACCGCACTGGTGACGGCGATGGTGATGATGAAGTAATCAATGTTGATTTATCAAAAGTTCCAGCTAACGTAGTATCCTTGGTATTTACCGTCAACAGCTTTACTGGTCAGACGTTTGAGACAGTAGAAAATGCGTTTTGCCGTATCCTCAATGCCAATAACAATACTGAAGTAGCACGCTATAATCTGTCCTCACAAGGTACGCATACGGCGATGATTATGGCAAAAGTTTATCGTCATAATAATGAGTGGAAGATGCATGCCATCGGTGAAACGGCGACTGGTCGCACTTTCCATGACTTAATGCCTGCTATCACCCCGCATGCTTAATATCCATAAGTGTCATTTTTGAAATGATATCTTATTATTAATAAGATATCATGTATAAAAATAAGCCCATCTAACAATAGATGGGCTTATTTTTTATATCTATCAAAGTATATAAATAGAGTCGTTACTTACTGCCACGTTTCCAGCTAAAGCCCCAATTAAAGGCTTTGTCCATCTCTTGATGTCCTTTGAAGTATTGGTTGATACGTTCAACGTTGATACTGCCTTGCTGATTGACCAGACGTGCAATGGCGCACATCGGTAAGTTACCTGTACCTTCTGTCAAACGCGTTTCAATCGGTGGCTGGTCGGGTACATGAATAGTCACTACCCCATCAGTTTGCGCCCAATTTGGTGCGCCTTCGTAAATGAAAGCAAAGATAAATACTTCTTCAATCTGTGACCACTGTTGCCCATTAATATCGAGCCATTCACCGCCGCTTACCTGTCCTGTTCTGTCATCGGCACGCAATAGAACGTATGGCGCTGACTGTAGGCTACCAAAACGACTTCCCAACGCTTGAATAAGCGTTTTTTCACCATTTTTCAGATGAATCATCGCACCAACATCGAGATCAATTCCACCAGCTTTATGCTGCTTAAATAAATCGCCAAGCAGTCCTTTTTTGGGTGCTTGCTTGCTGACATCTGGACGTTGGTTCCAGTCTAAGTTGACCGATATTTTGCCAAAATCATCACGTTTCTTGAGATTGATACTAGATTGATTTTTGGTTAAAGTAATTTTACTTAGGTTGATTGAAGGATTGGTAGAGCCAGCAGGAATCGGCGGTGGCGTAGTTGTCTGAGGCGCACTACTAGCTTTTTGCGTATTGATTGGTCGCTGCGTATTAATAGGCTGAGCTTGCTCTTGTGACTGATTTTGTATAAGGCTTTGAGCTGGTGCTTCATCGGCAATCTCTACACCGAAATGCTCAGATAAAGGTTTTAAGCCACCTTCAAAACCTTGAGCGATAAAACGAAACTTCCAATTGCCCTGACGACGATAACATTCCGCTAAGATAATAGCTTTTTCATTACGCCCAACAGCACTTAATTGGCAAGTTATCAACACTTGACTGCCTTGTAGTACTTGAATATCCACATCACCGACTTGAGCCAACGTCTGCGCACTAGAAAACGCTAATGCAATTTTTTCAATACTTGCTGGCTGTGCAGGTAAATTGATATCAAAAAATCCATCACTGTCATGACCGCGAAAGCTCACGCTACCATCATCGCTACGCGTCTGCCCATAAAATATCATATCGCCATCGCCGCGCACTTTACCTTCAGTCGTCAGGCGATATGCAGCGCAATCGATGGCGCTTTGGCTTAAAATACGAATGCTAATATTATCCGTTGGCAGCGGCGCGTTAGCACCTGCAATTAAAGCTTGAGGTTGACTCATCATTTATCCTTTACGTTATTTATTATTTACTTATATGAGTGATGTTAACTATCGCCATATAGTAGCATGGATGGCATTACAACCTTAATCAGAACCAGCATCTTATAAAACATCATAAAAAAAGTAAAAATTCTTGATGCTATTTAATTGGAAACATTTATAACATCTAGCATTTGTATATAATAGAGCCCGTTATGTATAAATGCCATGTCTGAAATTGTTCGATCATATATTAAATTGCTAATCACTTTATGATGACGATATCGAGTGATCCACAACCCTATTATTTAAGAGAGTGCAAAGAGAATTATGGATAACCCTGTTAACAATAGTCATCATACAAAGTTAAGCGCTGCTTGGTTGGCTGAAGGTCAGTCAAGCCAGCGTGATATGTTAGCTAGCCTGCAAACCCTAAAAGCTCAATCTAGCATGCCCTTTCATATCGTTGCCTCACATCGTCATAATAGACCTGAGATTTTTGAATTTGCCGACATCATCTACCGCGAGCCTTCTATTAGCACCGCAGATAACAATGAGCAAGCAGTGCTCGAATCTGTTGAGGCATTGATGCCGCGTTGGCAATTTGTGTTAGAACAAGCTCAGAAAAACAACGTGAAAGTGTTGCTTACTGGACGCAATGGCATTGATTACGAAGCTCATCGCGAAAAATTTGCAGCAGCAGGTATCCGTTTATTGACAGGTGCGACCAGCGTTGCAGCACTGGAATCCATCGATGATAAGTTTGCCTTTATGCAGCAGTGCCATGAGCATGATATCCCTGTCGCAGATGCATGGCGCTTTGATACTGTCGCAGAGCTTGAGACTTTACTTGCTAAACATGGTCATCAGCCATTATGTGTCAAACCAGTGACGGGTATTTTTGCCCAAGGATTTTGGCGCTTAGGTAAAGTTAAAGAGACGGGTAAAGAAGAAGGTGAGCAATACGACAGTTTCGAGCATCTATACTTTACCGAAGAGAAGAAAATCAATACCGCACAATTTATCAATGCTTATACCAACAGTCTTATGGTGCATGAGCGCCCGATTCCCATGTTGCTGATGCCTTATTTATCAGGACAAGAATACTCTATCGATGTCGTCTGTGAATACGGCGAAGTGTTGGCTGCTATTACTCGTTATAAAACGGGGAAAATTCAGCATATTGGTTATGAGCAATCAGTCATGGATGTGGTCATTCCACTGATAAAAACGTTCGGCTGTGATGGTATCGTTAGTGTCCAGACTAAAGCGGATGATAATGGTCATCATCGTGTGCTTGAGATTAATAGTCGCCCCTCTGGTGGTATTGATTACACCACTCATAGCGGTGTAGATATAACTCAAGTTGGTTTTGCTTATTGGCTCGGTTTAAGTAAGAAGCCGAAACTGGCAGATATCGCACAGCAAATTATACCGTGCCAAGTACGCTCAATTATGGTCAGCGTAAAGATTGAAGATGATGCTACTGAATAAGTAAAATCAACGATAAAAAATTGAAAGATCAAAGGAACATGAATGCCAAACAAGCAACACAGCACGACCATTACCCTACCTCGCGGTACGCTTGATCTGACCTATCAGACCAACGCTGCTAGTGGTAACAACGACCTTAAAGAAAGCAGCCATTATCAGCTAGAAGATTTGCTTGATTTTGCTCAACGTATCAACCCAAAACGGGCATTTTTGTTTGTCTCAAAAGTGTTAGGTCGTCATATTCCGGTGGCACCAAGCATCATGCGTGATGCCTTTACTGATTTGGCAAACTTAGTACCTGATGATTTGCCTGAGCCAATTTTGGTCATCGGTATGGCAGAGACGGCGGTTGGCTTATCTGCCGGTGTGCACCAAGCGCTACAAACGCGCTATCCACAAGCGTTGCTGCTGAATTCTACTCGTCATGCCCAGCATGATGACAATAGTAGCGATTCTTTATTGACCACTTTTAGCGAAGACCACAGTCATGCCAGTCAGCATCTGATTTATCAAAGTGCCGATAAAATGACGCAAGCGCAACTATTTGCCAGTAAAACGCTGATTATGGTTGATGATGAAGCATCAACGGGTAATACTTGCGTTAATGTCGTCACAGCATTACGTGAAGCTGGGTTGACCCAACTAGAGCAAGTGCATCTCACAACCTTGGTTGATTGGTCACTAAATCAGAATCAAAATGAGTCTGATGCAAACGCCAATGATACGATTGCCACCCGTCTGCCAAACATTGATTTTCACCGCCATCATTTACTATCTGGCGCTTGGAAATGGACTGATGCGCCCAACCCTGAGCCTATCATTATGCCATCGGTTGATACGACCGAAGCTGGTAGTCAACCTTTGGGCAATACCGGTAATTGGGGACGCTTTCCAACGCTAGATAGCACGAATGGCTTTGCGGATTATCTAGCAAGTTTCCAAACTGCATTTGCAAGTTTTGATGGCCAAAACGCATTTAATAACGCTCAATTGCCACAAAAAATATTGGTACTAGGCAGTAATGAATTTGTCTGGTTGCCATTTTTATTGGCGGAATGGCTTGAGACACAGACGAATTTAGATAACAGCAATAATACGGTGAATTTTAGTGCATTAACCCGCTCACCGATTGCACTTGGTAGCGGTATTGGCACGATGTTAAGCTTTCGTGATAATTATGGCCTTGGTATGACCAATTTTGCTTATAACGTTGAGCCGAATGAGTGGGATTTGATTGTATTGTGTGTGGAAACGTCGGCTGATAGTGTGGATACCATGTGGAAAGGTTTGGATAATGTGTTGGTGGTGAGTCCTAAATAGACGCGCATTTAACGTGCATATTATGAGCTACTGATAATGGATTGTCATAGTCGTAATATGAACATCTTTAGAATATTTATTATATCTTTCTAAAACAAAGTTTACTTATATATGCCTGTGATTTTACGGAGGTTAAATACCTCATTAATAACAAAAAAGATGTCCATAGCATAAAAAAATTCATATTTGCACTGTAGATACCTTGCACAACCTCATATTTACCTATATATTCGGTCTATTCATTTGCTTATTCAGTGTCAACATATCAACTATTAGAAGACCAAACACTTGAGACACACCATTTTGGGGTGTCTCAAATTCTGATAATTTGTCATGACCTGAAATAATTTGAATTGATAAATACTTTAAAAGGAATTAAAGGTTTATCGATTAGAGTTCGATTTACCTTGATAGAGGAACCTACCAGTGGCGAGTTATTTATCAACGATGAAGCCACCACAAGCTATAGCAGAAGTGCGCTTAAAAATTTGCGTACTGAGATTCAGATGGTGTTCCAAAACCCTTATGGCAGTCTTAATCCACGTCATACTATTGGCTTTCAGCTGACCGAACCGTTAGACATTCATACTACGCTGAGCAAAAAAGAAAAACTCACCAAAATCCATGCAATGATGAAGCACGTTGGTTTGCGTCCTGAGCATACCGGTCGCTATCCGCATATGTTTTCTGGCGGTCAGCGCCAACGTATTGCTCTTGCCCGTGCCATGATGCTCAACCCTAAAATTGTCGTCGCTGATGAGCCGACGTCAGCACTCGACGTCTCTATTCAGGCACAAGTACTGAATCTATTTATGGACTTGCAAGACGAATATCATACTGCCTATGTCTTTATCTCGCATAACCTTTCTGTCGTACGCCACGTAGCAGATGACGTGATGGTCATGTATTTAGGCAAGGCCGTTGAGCACGGTGCTAAAGATGCTATTTATAATGATCCTAAACACCCTTATACCATCGCTTTACTCTCAGCAGCGCCCTCAGTGACGGGTCATAAAAAAGAGCTGACTCTACAAGGCGAATTACCTAGTCCGCTTAATCCGCCAAGTGGCTGCGCACTTCATAAACGCTGCCCCTATGCCAAACCAATATGTATCGAAATTGAGCCTGAGCTACGTGAATGGGAAGGACGATTAGTCTCTTGCCTAAGGTTAGAAGAAATATATGGATAACTGGCTGCGGACTTCATAACTATTGTCTCTATAGTGAATTCAGTATTAAAACGATACAGCGGGACTGGAATAAATTTTACGCAGCCTCTGTCGGCGTAGGCACAGCACGCCAGAAAAATTCATACCAGTTCCGCGTTGCAATATAGCGTATCTATTTTATTTGGAATCGACTCTATCAGTTTAATACCGTCCTATTATTCAAGAAACCTCACTTTAATAAACTCGGAAAATTTCACACTGAATTTTCTGAGTTTATTAAATCGATGGTTATAATCAGCCACAAGCCATTTTTAAACTCTGTCATTTAAGCTTATCTATCCAATCCTAAATTGGTTAAAGCCAATCCTCTTGCGATAATTCTGCACTTTTATTACCGATTTATTCTGACCTTTTTTATGATTATCGTTATACTGTCTGCATTTGGCTAAAGTCTGATAAATAGGTAATGCTCAGTTTTGAAAAACAGCGCTGCACCTCCCTTACAAATTCGTATCCAAGCCATCTATAAACAGTCTTATCATCATTTTATCTTTGGAAAACATAATGACCTTCCCATTTTTCCAGTCTAGTCCAAACATTGTAAAGCCATATGCGCTGATGGATTTGGACGATACGCTCTTTCAAACTCAGCGTAAAATTGATGCATGGGAATTACCCACTACTGAACCTGAAACTTTGGTTTGCGCCACTGTCAATAAAAAAGATGAGCCGTTAAGCTTTATGAGTCAGCGCCAAACGGTTTTTTTTAATTGGCTACTATCCAGCACTGAATTGATAGTCGTCACAGCACGTGATCGTCAGGAAATTAAACGCGTCAAACTGCCCTTTAATAGCTGGCAAGTATTGACCCATGGCGCGGTCATTTTAGCGTCTGATGGTGAGCTACTAAGCACGTGGCAGCAGCATATGTATAACGCGCTTGCTCCAGTACAAGATAAGCTCAGTCAGCTGACTGAGTTGGTCAATAGTTATAGACCAGAAAGCGATAGTACTCATAACGACTTAAAGCTCACCCCGCATAAAGATACTTTTATCGATAGTGAGCTAACCATTTATCTGGCGATCAAACACAGACAAAAAGACCATCAAGCATTGGCAGAGTTAGCCACACAATTACCAACGCTCATACCAGATTTTGATGAGATTTTTTATGTGCATGTGAATGCTAATAATTTAGCAATATTGCCGCATGCTATTCATAAACATCATGCGGTACAATTTTTATTGGAACAGCATTTGGATCATCAGCGCCCAAGCTTCGGTTTTGGTGACAGTCTGGCAGATCTGCCATTTCTGCAATTACTTGACTGGTACGGCATGCCCAATCATGGACAGCTACATGAGAAATTTGCAGCTAAATGATGAGCGCTACCTTTTATTAAATGATATTCTGCTATTAATCTATTATTAAACCGTCATCAAACGAGTACAACTATTTCTACTATGACTTCAATCCATTCTAATATTAAAACAGCCGATTTATCACAATATGGCTCAGGCAGCTATCTTGCTAGCGATGTCACTGTGCTGCTCAATATCGTTGATAAAGATGCCGTTGCTGATGTGCCTGTCAGTCAAAAAGAAGCACTGATTCAAAGTGGGCAGCGTCATTACTCTGATATGCTGACCTTGGAAGACGCGCCAAGTGCCATGCATGAGCAGCTATATATCGAGGCGTTAGAGCAGGGAAAAGTAAGAGCAGCGACTGATATTACCAATTTGGCCCATACGCTACAGCAAGTTTTTCAGCCAAACGTCAATAATGAGCGCCCGTTAATATTAGTCAGTCTTGTGCGTGCCGGTTTACCAATAGGCGTGCTGTTACAACGCGCATTAGCAACTGCCGATAGCAGCTACTCTCTACCAAGTGTGCATTATGGCGTCAGTATTATACGAGATCGTGGTCTTGATCCAGTTGCATTAAAAATGATATTAAATAATCATCCTCATAGCCCGATTGTATTTGTCGATGGTTGGACAGGTAAAGGGGCGATTTATCAAGAACTGGCGCATAGTCTAAAAGCCTTTGCCGATCCTAACCACCCTAGCTTTGCCAATATTTTCCATCAAGGTCAGGATGTTATACCGCTACTGACCCTTGCTGATCCGGCTGGTGTTGCTTGGCTGGCTGCTAGTATCGATGACTGGTTGATTCCGTCAGGTTTATTGAATAGTACTGTATCAGGGCTTATATCACGCAGTTTATATACTGAGCCAGAATTGGGGCTGCATCGCAGTGTCTTTTATGATAATTTGATCAGTGTAGATCATAGTCTGGCCTTTATTGATTGTATCGATGCGACAAGGTGTACATTAAACACGCCTTTGAAATGTTTGCCAACACATAAGCAACCTCGCTATCAAACGGCCAAATTAGTCGATAGCTTGGCTGCTGAGTATAGTATCAGCAATCGTAATCGTATTAAACCGACCATTGCTGAGGCGACACGCGCGATACTACGCCGCGACCCTGAACGTATTTTGTTAGCGAGCGCTGAGCACCCCGACACTATATTATTAAGACATTTATGTACACAGCGACATATCGCTATTAGCGTACTAGGTGATAAAATACTGCCTTATCAAGCGATTACCCTTATTAAGCAGCGCGCTACAGACGATTAATAACTCCTTATCTTTCTACCTAATCTTGAAACCATACTTTTAGACCCATTCATTTACCACTATTTACGATGCCCATTATGTCAGATATGCCAAAAAACGAGTCCCACCTTTATCAAAACACCCAGTCTTACGCGCATCTGATTACTGAGCGTCATGCTATGCTCAAGCCTAACATGCATCATCCGTATCAGTTGGGAGCGAGCTTATATATGCCAGCGACGCGCCAAGATATCTGGCAAGTGATCAAGCGTGATAAATTACCGACGATTAATAGTATTATCATCTGTCTAGAAGATGCGGTCAGCCACAATGATGTTGAGTTGGCACTTGAGCGCTTGCAGACGCTGCTGTATACGTGGGCGACGCACGTTGATAGTATCAATGAGCCGACACAGCAAGCTGAAACACAACAAACCAAGATACAGACTGAGCAGCCAACGCGTCCGTTGGTATTTGTACGTCCGCGCCATCCTGCCATGTTAGAGCAGTTATCGGGCTTTACCCATATTGATTTGATTGATGGTTTTGTGATGCCAAAAGTCGATATGTACAGCCTATCTAATTGGCGCATGGCATGCCAGAATCTTAGTACTGACATGCTATTAATGCCGACGCTTGAGACGGCAGCATTGTTTAATCCACATCATAATCAAGAGCTGGCGATTGGTTTCAAAGAAGCTTTTAGCCAGCCGGTATTTGCTTTGCGTATTGGTGGTAATGATTTATTTGCAGCACTGCGTTTGCGCCGTCCTAAGAATAGCCTTGTCTATGACACACCTGTTGGTACACTAGCCTACCAGCTGCTTGGCTGTTTTGTGCCATATGGTTTTTATCTGTCGGCGCCGGTGTTTGAGTATTTGGATGAGCCTACGTTATTTATGCAAGAGTTGACGCGTGATGTCAGCTTGGGGTTGGTCGGAAAAACCGTTATTCATCCAAGTCAGATTGCTTTGGTACAGCAAGCATACTGCGTACCGCTTAGCACTTTAGATGAGGCACAGGCGATATTACATAGCGAGGCAAAAGCGGTCTTTAAATATAATAATACTATGCTAGAGCCTGCTACCCATCGTGCTTGGGCAACCGAAATCGTCAATAGAGCTAACGTTTTTGGTACCATTAATGATGGCAATAACGACTATACAGCGCGCTTATAAATTGTAAACACTCCTTTTAAAGCGTTAAAAAAGCCGTTATCAAATCCATGATAACGGCTTTTTTGCTACATTTTTTGCGATAATAAACGCTGTCATATCAGGTATATAGATCCGCAATGAATACTATATAAAGTTTACCAGAAACTTATTAATGGCTTTATTAACTTGCTCCGGCTCTTCAACCGTTGCCGTATGCCCCGCACCTTTAATCACCACCAGCTTAGAGCCTGCTATCGCAAAGTGCATGCGCTCAGCTTTTGCATACGGTGTTGCCACATCTTCATCGCCAACGATGATAAGCGTCGGTGTCTTGATATCACTGAGCTGATCATACGTTGCAGAGCGCTCAATCACGCCAGTAGTTGCCTTGATGACCCCGCCCTTACGATTGCTTTGCAACATAGACAACCACTCTCTACGGTCAGCTTTACGCGATTTATCTGCTAAAAAACTGCTACCAAACATTATGGGCATTACTTTTTGGCTGACACGCTTCATGCCCAACCAACGAATGGCTTTAATCAACTTGCGGTACTGTGGCACGTTTTTAGGATCTTCAGGATCAGCAGAAGTTTCAAGCAGCGTCAGCGATAGCAATAATTCAGGACGCTTTAACGCTATACGTTGGGCGACAAATCCACCCATTGATAGTCCTAAAAAATGACACTGCTGAATATCTAGCGCATCTAACAACGCCAGCGTATCTTCAGTTAAGGTTTCCATATCATAGCCAGATTTGGTAATTTCAGACTGACCTTGTCCCCGAAAATCAAACGCAATACAGCGATAACCCGCTTTAAAATACTCGACTTGCTTGTCAAACATACGCGTATTCCATAGCAAACCATGGGCGAATACCATGATGGGCTTTTGCTTATCGTTTGGCGCGCTGTCTTCATAATAAATATCGATATCATTGACATGAATCATTGGCATAACCACTTCCTTGTTGGTGTGATAAAAAATAAAACCTTTTGAAATCTGTCTTCTAGAATAATTCAACCCTCTTACAGATAGTAGCCTTATTTTTGAATGATAGGTTTTATACCTTTGGCAATAGTGATAGCAGCAAAAAATGTTATTCAAAACGTGCCTTAAGCGCGCACAAATCTCGCTTTTATAATAAGCTCAAACTGCTATAGTAATTAGTATTGCACTATTTGTTTTACTTACTGCCGATATAGTTGTTCCAATTTTAAAAGAGTACAACACTACTAAGGTTAATTATTCGCAGCCTCTGTCTGCGCAGGCACAGCAAGCAAGAAAAATTAACCTCAGTAGTGCTTTATAACATGTATATTCCTTTTATTCAGGCATGACTATACCAGTATTTTATTGCAACCATTATCTAGAACATCATCTTAAGGATATCCAAAATGTCACAAGCTCTCGTCGAATACCAAGCCGAAAACCATATCGCTACCATCACAATGAACGATGCTAAAACCTTGAACGCCTTTAGCACGATACTCAAAGATGCCATGATGGCAGCATTGACCAAAGCCGATGAAGATGAACAAGTACGAGTCATTGTCTTACAGGGTGCTGGCAATAACTTCTCAAGTGGCGGGCATATCGGTGAGATGTTGGAAAACGGTATGGAAAGCGAGGCATTATCGGATAAGCTAAACTTTATGGTTGGCGAAGTCGCTGAGATTAGCTTAAAGCTGCGTAATATTCATAAGCCTATTATCGCCAAATTAGAAGGTGCAGTTGCTGGTGCTGGCATGAACTTGGCGCTGACTTGTGACTTTCGTATTGCCGCTGAAAATGCCAAATTTGTACAAGCTTTTGTCAATATTGGTCTGATTCCAGATGCTGGTGGTATTTACTTATTGAATCAATTGATTGGCGTCGCAAAAACGACTGAAATGGTCATGCTTGGCGATAAGCTCAAAGCGGAAGATATGGCACGCTTAAACTTAGTCAACAATGTGGTTAGTAACGACGAGCTGGATGCGAGCGTACTGGCATTGGCAACGCGTCTGAGCAATCTACCCGGCAAAGCATTGGCATCGATGAAGCACATGATTAATACTCATGCCTATATGGGTCTTAATGAAGCATTGGATATGGAAGTAGAACAACAAACGATGCTTGCTAAAACCGATGATTTTAAAGAAGGTATTACCGCATTTATGGAAAAACGTAAGCCGGTTTATCAAGGCAAATAGTACGCTGATGACACTGTTCTTTGCAATATCATTAAAAAGGCTGCCAAGGTGCAGCCTTTTATTTTGGGTAGAGCTCTATAAACAACGAATATCCAAACAATAGATATTTACAGTAATTTACAGCAGTATTACTATAGTTGATCCACTTTTAAAAGAGTACAGAACTAATGGGGTTAATTATTCGCAGCCTCTGTCTGCGTAGGCACAGCAAGCAAGAAAAATTAACCCCAGTAGTGATTGATAATATTTGTACTTCTTTTATTTAGGACTGACTATACTTATCAAGAAGCAGAAGCACTTTTATAGTGATGTGGTAAGGTAAATATTTTGTCAAAACCCAAGGTAAAGAAAAAAGTATAAATCAAGAAAAACAGCAGTAGCACGGCTTCCATCATAAAGGCTTTGATAAAACCAACATCGTACCAAATCATATACACCGGCAGGCAAATCAAAACCAAGCCGCCTTCAAAACCTATCGCATGGGCACTACGTACCAATAACGTGCGCTGCGGCACCTGCTTACGACGTTCCCAGTTTTCAAATGCCGTATTGTAAATAAAATTCCAAATCACCGCTGCCAATGAGACCATCACGGCAACTGGTAGAGATTCTGCGGCGCTGCTGTTACTCAACAGCATAAGAACCAAGGTAGATGAAATGATAGCAATGATTTCAAAGACAGTCACATAGACGATGCGACGTTTGAGTGGGGATAAAGTAATCAACCAAAACTCCAAAGCACTTGAGCGTAAACAAAAAAGTGCCTATCAAAGTATCGGTCCGTCCCGAGATAGAAAAGGATAAATAACATACAGAGCCACGGTTTCCGCCTGCTCCCATATTATACATAAGATAATAAGAGAAACCAGCCATTGCTCACAGCAAAAAACCCCGCATCATGACGATACGGGGTTTTTGAAAACTTCAAAGCATTTAAGATTTGACCAAAATTAGCTCAACTGAGCAACGTTAATCTTATCAGCTTCTTCAGTATAGTCTTCCATACGGTCGAAGTTCATGTATTGATACACTTCTTCGCCCATGCTATCAAGCATGCCAGCGTACTGCTGATACTCTTCATTGGTTGGTAATTTACCAAGTACCGCAGCAACAGAAGCCAATTCAGCTGATGCTAGATATACGTTAGCACCTTGACCTAAACGGTTTGGGAAGTTACGGGTAGAAGTCGAAACGGCAGTAGAATTCGGTGCAATACGTGCTTGGTTACCCATACATAATGAACAACCTGGCATCTCTGTACGAGCGCCGGCTTGTGCATAGATATTATAGTAACCTTCTTCCATCAATTGACGCGCATCCATTTTGGTTGGTGGCGCAATCCATAGACGTGTTTGCAAGCTACCTGCTGGGACATCTTTTAGCAATTTACCAGCAGCGCGGAAATGACCGATGTTAGTCATACATGAACCAATGAATACTTCATCAATGGTGTCACCAGCGACATCAGCCAATGTTTTTGCATCATCTGGATCGTTCGGGCAGCAAAGAATCGGCTCTTTGATTTCAGACATATCGATAACCATATCGATGGTATATTCTGCATCTTCATCAGCACGCATCAGGCTTGGATTAGCCAACCACTCTTGCATACCTTCGATACGACGGCTAATCGTACGTGCATCGCCGTAACCTTCTGAGATCATCCATTTTAATAATGTGATGTTCGACGTTAGATACTCGGCAACTGACTTTTCAGATAGAGTAATCGTACAACCAGCAGCACTACGCTCAGCTGAAGCATCAGACAATTCAAACGCTTGCTCAGCGGTTAAGTCTTCTAAACCTTCGATTTCAAGAATACGACCGTTAAACTCGTTGATTTTACCTTTCTTATCAACGGTTAACAGACCTTCTTTAATCGCTTGATAAGGAATTGCATGGACCAAGTCACGTAAGGTGATACCAGCTTGACGCTCACCAATGAAACGGACACGGACAGATTCAGGCATATCAAGTGGCATAACACCAGTAGCAGCAGCAAAGGCGACTAGACCAGAACCGGCTGGGAATGAGATACCGATTGGGAAACGCGTATGCGAGTCACCACCAGTACCAACGGTATCCGGAAGTAGCATACGGTTCAACCACGAGTGAATAATACCATCACCTGGACGTAAGCTCACGCCGCCACGGTTCATAATAAAGTCAGGTAGTGTATGCTGAGTTTCGATGTCAACTGGCTTTGGATAAGCAGCCGTATGACAGAATGACTGCATCACCAAATCTGCTTGGAAACCTAGGCAGGCTAAGTCTTTTAACTCATCACGAGTCATCGGACCAGTGGTATCTTGACTACCGACCGTAGTGATTTTTGGTTCACAGTACATACCAGGACGAACACCTGGCAGGCCACAAGCTTTACCAACCATTTTTTGCGCTAAGGTAAAGCCTTTGCCGGTATCAACTGGCTCTTCTGGCTTAGCAAATACGTCTGAATGACCAAGACCCATATATTCACGAGCACGATTGGTCAGACCACGACCAACGATTAACGGAATACGACCACCAGCACGAACTTCATCAAGCAAAGTTGGCGAGTTTAGCTTAAAGGTTGACAGTACTTCATCAGAATCATGCTTAGTGATTTTGCCATCATATGGATAGATATCAAAGACATCACCCATGTTTAGGTTATCAACGGCTACTTTTTCGATTGGTAATGCGCCAGAATCTTCCATAGTATTAAAGAAGATAGGTGCGATATTGTTACCTAGTACTAGACCACCGCCACGTTTGTTTGGCACGTTAGGGATATCATCACCCATCAACCATAGTACTGAATTGGTCGCAGATTTACGGCTAGAACCCGTACCTACCACGTCGCCAACATAGGCTAATGGATGACCTTTTTCTTTTAACGCTTCGATCTGTTTCATCGGACCGATAACGCCCTCTTCGTCAGCAGTAATGCCGTCACGAGAGTTTTTATGCATCGCTAATGAATGTAATGGGATATCAGGACGGCTCCACGCATCTTGTGCAGGAGACAAATCATCGGTATTGGTTTCGCCAGTGATTTTAAATGTCGTGTAAGTCGTCTTTGCTGGTACAGCGTCACGGCTCAAGAACCACTCAGCGTCAGCCCAAGATTGAACGACTTCTTTAGCAATAGTATTGCCCGCTTCTGCTTTTTCGGTCACATCATTGAATGCGTCAAATACTAGCAAGGTTTTTTTCAACGCATCGGCAGCTTCTTGGGCGACTTCCGCATCATCAAGAGCAGCAACCAAAGGTTGTACGTTGTAACCACCTTGCATCGTACCCAAGATTTGAACCGCTTTTTTCTTACTTACTAGTGAAGAGGTCGCTTCACCCTTAAGGATCGCTGCCAAAAATGCCGCTTTAACGTAAGCAGCTTGGTCAACACCGGCAGGAATACGATTTTCAAGCAAGTCCATCAAGAACGCATCTTCGCCCGCTGGTGGATTCTTTAGTAGTTCAACCAACTCTGCTACTTGTTTTTCGTTCAGTGGTAGCGGAACCGTTCCTAGCTCAGCACGTTCTTCGACATGTTTACGATAAGCTTCTAACACAATAGTCGTCCTCGTCAGTTGGGAGTATTAGCACATTACGTGGGTAGTCAGCATGACCGCCTGCGTCTATATACTAGATGGAATAATTATCCGTGCAATCATAGCTTAAAACGCCCTAAATGTTAATGGCTCAGCCTTTAAAAGGCTCATAAAGCGGTCATAAAGGGGGCATATTGAACATTTATTATATAAATAGTGCCATAAATAATATGACTAATGGTGCCTATATCATAAATTCTAAATTTTTCAAACTGAGGGCTTATTGTGTTTTTTAACATTCACAATATATTGGTAGTAAATTGCGGTTGCAACTATCTATTCACTTAAAAAGATATACCGCTACTGTCTTAGTATCTCGTTATTGTTATACGTTGTTATTGTTAAATGGAATCAACTATATCTCGATTAACGGTTAAATAAAACCTACTCGACTGTTATAATGTTTGATAAGAATATACCGATTAAATGCAAAGGATTTAATCATAAAATCAAGGATGACAATGGCTAATAAAGAAAATGAAGATCGCAATACTACTCACAGTATGAGTCACAATGCCAATCAAGGCACCAGTCAAAACGCCAATTATGAAAACGGTCTAAAAGTTCGTACCGAGGTGATGGGTGCAGCACATGTCAAACGCTCACTTGAATCAGCAACGCCATTTACTCAGCCATTACAAGATTGGATTATTGAGCACGCTTGGGGCAGTACATGGCAAGATGACTCGGTACTACCGCGCAAATATCGCTCGCTTATCACGATTGGTTTTTTGATTGCACAAAAAAGTCCCGCTGAGCTAAAGGGACATATCCGAGGTGCCATCAATAATGGCGCCACTGTCGCTGAGATTCGAGAAGTCTTGATGCACAGCCTGCCTTATTGCGGCGCACCTGCCACTCAAGAAGCGTTTCGCGCTGCCATAGACGTACTAAATGACATGAACATTGATATCAATAAATGAAACTATGCTAAATCGCTTATTTATAGTAGCCTTGATAAACTGCATTTCATGCGATTGCCTAAAAAACCTTGACCAAATATCTGCTATAATAGCTCTATTCATAAAGCATTCTAATAATTCCATAAACCCTTGTTCTATCAAGGGTTAAGAGAACATTCGATTATGACAAACGCCGTACAAACGCACACGCCTGCTGCCCGCGCAAAACCCAAAAAAGCCATCCAAGGCGAAAAACTCCGTGGCTACGATAAAGTTGCTCGTATCCCAATTAAAATTATCCCGACTGTCGAGGCTAAGAAAAAGCCAGATTGGATTCGGGTAAAACTGTCTTCACCTGCGGAAGTCGCACGTATCAAATCCACCTTACGTGAACAGAAACTCTATACCGTTTGTGAAGAAGCTGCCTGCCCTAACCTTCCACAGTGCTTTGCCGATGGTACCGCCACCTTTATGATTATGGGTGATATCTGTACACGTCGATGCCCGTTCTGTGATGTCGGACATGGTCGTCCAAATGAGCTTGATAAAGATGAGCCGCGTCATACTGCCGAGACCATCCAAGGTTTAGGTCTTAAATATGCCGTCATTACCTCGGTTGACCGTGATGATTTAAAAGATGGCGGCGCGATGCATTTCGTTGAAGTATTGAATGAATCGCGTGCGCTGAGTCCAAATTGCTTGATCGAGATTTTGGTACCAGATTTCCGTGGTCGTATGGATATTGCATTGGACTTATTGACTGAAACGGCGCCTGATGTTTTTAACCACAATATAGAAACCGTGCCTCGTTTATATAAAGCTTTCCGTCCAGGTTCAGATTATCAGCATTCATTAGACTTGCTAAAGATTTATAAAGAACGTCGCCCTGATATTGCGACCAAATGCGGCTTTATGGTTGGACTTGGTGAAACTGAAGAAGAAATCTATAAGCTGCTTGATGATCTAAAGGCGCATAACGTCGATATGATTACCGTTGGTCAGTATTTACAACCTAGTAAAGACCATGCGCCAGTCGATCGCTATGTGCATCCAGATGAATTCCAGCGTTATATGGACTATGGCAAAAAGATTGGCTTCTTTAATATTTGGGCAGGTCCTATGGTGCGCTCAAGCTATTTTGCTGATCGTCAGTACTATGGTGAAGATTGCCCTGCACCTATCCGTAGCAAAAAAGCATTAGCAGCAGAAGGGAAACTTGGCTGTTAAGTGAGAGTCGTCACTATATCAACGTAAAATGACGGGTCTTAAAATATAAAAAGGGCGAATAGCAGATAGCTGCTATTCGCCCTTTTCTATAGTAAATTCTAAATAAAACAGATACGTTATGTTCCAACGTAGTACTGGTATAAATTTTTCTGGCGTGCTGTGCCTACGCCGACAGAGGCTGCGTAAAATTCATCCCAGTCCTACTGTATCGCTTTAATACTGAATTCGCTATATGCTTCTAACTTTTCTGTCTCACTTGAAGTAGCAGTGCTTCAATGTTAAACACTTAAAGCGGTTGGCGCCTTACTACCTTTTATATTGAACGCCGCAATACCTAGTACTATTACGCCACCTATTGCACCTGTGATCAGCCCAGGATAAATCAGCAGCAATGCGCCTAATGCTAATATTAAGCGCGTAGCGAGATTCATATCACTTTTAAAATAACCCTCTAACGCGGCACTAAGTCCAATCACACCAATGACTGATGTCACAACAGCAATAATAATATCGATGACCGGCGGCAATGGAAATTCTTTCGCCGTGACCGCAAGATCTGTTGGGTCAATCATCAACATCGCAGGATTATAAATAAACATAAAGGGGACGATAAAACCTGCTAACGCTAACTTTAATGATAAATACCCTGTTTTCATCGGATCGCCGCCAGAGATACCAGCACCAGCAAAAGCTGCCAGACAGACGGGCGGGGTAATATTTGCAAACACACCAAAATAGAAAACAAACATGTGCGCTGACAAAATAGGAATATCAAATCCTGCTAGAGCAGGCGCTGCCATGGTTGCGGTAATGATATAAGCAGGGATAGAAGGCAATCCCATACCCAAGACCATAGACGCCAGCATGGTCAAAATCAAAGTAAGCAATAAAGACCCTGCACCCAAAGTAACAATTGAAGAGGTCATTACTGTACCAAAGCTGGTCAAACTAACGACCCCAATGATGATACCTACAACCGCACAAGCTGCCATCACTGCTAATGATTGGCGTGCGCCATCTTCTAGAGCGCCTAAAATATCTTTAAAGCCCATGCGGGTTTCTTTGCGTAGCATACTGATGACAACAGTAAAGCCAATGGTATAAGCCGCGGCATAACCTACAGGAACATTTTGTATTAGTAAATAAATCAGAAATACAATCGGCAACAACATATGACCGCGTGCTTTTAATACCTCTTTTACCTGCGGCAGACTCTCTTTTGCCATGCCTTTTAAGTCACGGCGACCGGCACGAAAATGTACCTGTGCGATAACGCCTAGATAATAGAGAATAGCAGGTAATAGCGCAGCCAAAGCAATAGTGCTATACGGTAGACCTGTCGTCTCCGCCATAATAAAAGCACTGGCACCCATAATAGGTGGCAATATTTGACCACCGACCGACGCACTCGCCTCTACAGCTCCTGCAAAGTCTTTATGATAACCAACCTTTTTCATCAATGGGATGGTAAACGCGCCTGTACTAACTACGTTCGATAAAGCTGAACCATTGATACTACCCATAAACCCACTGGAGATCACAGCAACTTTAGCAGGTCCGCCTTTTTTATCGCCTGCTAGCGCCAATGCCAAATCATTAAACAGCTGACCCATTCCAGAGCGCGCTAAAAATGCCCCAAATAGAATGAATAAGAAGATAAAAGTGACTGATGCGCCGATTGCAACCGAATATAAGCCTTCTGTCTTTAAGAATAATTGACCAAAAATATCGCCCAGATCATAAGGGCGTGTGAGCAGCCTATCCGGCATAAAGTCCAAATGACTGATAAAAGGATATAGCAAAAATATAGAGGCTAATATGGGCAAGATCCAGCCAGTAATACGCCGACTGCCTTCAAGGACGCAGATGACCGTAATAATAGAAAAGATCACATCGACCGAATTTGCCATACCGCCGCGACTGGTGACAATATCTTGATACTCATAAATGAGATACGTCATCCCAGATAAGGAAAAGATAAACCAAATCCAGTCATACCATGCCACTTTCTTACGGCTGCTTTTTTTACTGGCAGGGAAAATCAAAAAAATCAAAGCGAAGCCAACGCCCACATGCACAGAGCGCTGTAGTAACGATGGCATTGGATTAAAGGTAATGTATAAATGAAAAATGGAGTAGAAAATACAGATCGCAGCGATAATATACTTCACTGGACCTTGGGTGATATGACGCGTAATAGATTCTCGATCGTATTTTTCTAATATTGCCTGTGTGACACTAGGATCAACGTCATCGTAATTCTCAGTATCTTCAGGCGCATTTGGCTGATTTGCCAACTTAGCATCATCACTGACATGAGGCTTATCGCTACTGTGATCCATCACTTGGGAGTTCATGACAAAAATCCTTATTGAATCTATCGATTGGACTATATGCTTTGGGCATGATAGTTACTTCTGAATAATCTGGTACCAGTTGATGAATAAGAATGCGCTGACTGGCATAGTCAATCTCACCTTTTGTCAGTCTTGATACAACCCAGTTGAGATGGGGAAACCTTTGGTTGATTTGATACCCGACATAGCCCTCTTTTTGTATAGGAGCGATATTTTCAGTAGACGGCGTACCAGCACCAAACGCTTGAAAGTAGGTAGTGGTTAATAGTAAGCCCTCTTCTTCACGAAGATACTGCTCCTCCCACCACTGTTTTTCTACCGAGTGAATCCAGCGCAATTGAAAATTGGGCTCAACAAAATAGCAGACTAGGCTGGCACTATTGTTATTGTTACCAGCAACGCCCGCTACTCGTACTTCAATGACTGTTTGGCGGCTGAAAATCGCCCATAGTATAAATAAAACCAGCGCAGCAATAGCTGCTACGCCAGCAAACCACCATACTTGTTTATTTAGCTGCTTTCTCATCATAGTATTTTTTGGCACCAGGATGAATAGGAGCAACCATACCGACTTGAGCCGTCTCTAAACTGATATCGCTCGCCGCTTGATGAGCATTCTTTAGACCATCCAAGTTTTCAAACAATGCTTTGGTCAGCTTATAGCCATCTTCTTCAGAGATATCAGAACGTACCAATAAAGCATTCATAACGGCTGTGGTTGGAATAGCAGCAGCATTACCATAGGTCCCAGCAGGAATCTCAAAAGTTTTAAAGTAAGGCTTGGTCTCAATAATTTTTTTGAGCTTATCTTGATTGATGGTGACCAACTGCAACTTAATGCCCTGCTCTAGCTCTAAAAGCGAAGAGTTTGGTAAGCCACTACTAAAAAATGCCGCTTCAATTTTGCCAGCTTTCATCGCATCTGCAGCATCTGCAAAGCCTAAATAATCTACCTTGACATCATCATAGGTAATACCAAAACCTTCTAACAGGGTACGAGCATTGACTTCAGTACCAGATCCTTGATCACCAACCGCAATACGTTTGCCTTTTAAATCTTCAATGTTTTTGATGCCAGATTTCTCTGAAGCAACCAGCTGAATGACGTTGGGATACAGAACAGCAATTTGCTGAATATTGGCGATAGGTGCCTTAAAGTCATTTTTACCTTCGACCGCATCAGTGACGACATCACTGAGCGCCAGCACCATATCTACTTTACCTTGCGTCAACAGATTGACGTTTTCTACTGACGCCCCTGTCGTTTGGGTCTTAGCATTAACGCCAAAAGTCTTGGCATAAATCTCTGCTAAAGACGTCCCAATAATATTATAAGGACCGGAGGCGCCTCCTGTAGCAATGGTGACAAATTTGGTTTCAAGCTTGTCATTTGCTGTGGCAGCGGTATCTGTAGTGGTTTCAGCAGTAGCACTGTCAGTAGCTGCGCTATCAGTAGCCGCTTTGTCTGAACAGGCAACCATTGTCATACTGGCTGCAATCATTGCCGCAAGTAAAGGCAGTTTATAAATGGACTTCATTATTTTCTTCCTTGATAAAATAAAGCAAATGGACTTAAAAAAGTATGACTCAGATATGATGGTACTATCCATATCCGTCACACTAGCAACGTGCTACTTTGAATGGCTTTTTACTCACTCTGTTGTCATGAGAGCGCCATAAAAAAACAGTCTATCTAATTAAAACATGAGAGACTTTATATTGCTATATTGTTTTTCTCACTAACTCTTATCCTAACTATAAATCGAGATTTATTGAAAGTTAAGCGCTATTATTCACTAAATACCGCTTTCTTGTTTCGCTAAGCGATACTAAGTTTCATATTGTAAGTTATTTAAACAAACTTTAACCGCCTTGTAAACCTTTAAGTCCATAAAGATGAACTACTCCTAGAATATTTATCATCGTTCTGTCTACGACACAATTTGGTATGAAAAATAATTGTTAATAGATATTTTGATGGCACGTTTATATTTCCTTTGTCATCAATATTGAGTTCTAGTAAGATGACTTTTTATTTGTGCTGCTAATCGTACTGATCATGCAAACATCACAAGGTATAGACAGTAAAAAGCAGTTTATAGGTTTTGGTACATCTGCTCAGCACGATATAAAACTTTAAGAATATCCCCTCATAATACTGATCAACCTGAAAGGAAATTTGATGAAAAAATTATTCGCATCAACAGCATTACTAGCAACATTTGCACTAGCGGGCTGTGCCTCAACGGGCGGTAATACCAATGCAGGAACAGCAATGGGTACTGCAAACGAGATCGGTATGAGCGTTTTTAAAGCAGCTATCGACAATCAATGTCGCAGTCAGATCGAACAGCAAAACGCGTGGCGTATTGCCAGTGTCGCTATGACTGAAGCGCAAGAAGAAGCGGTAAAAGGCAGAGTTTGTGGTTGCGTTAGTGAGCAAGCACCGCAACAAGTCAGCATCGTTGAATTGGGTAATGCAGCCATAGACCCACAATATCGTGTGCAATTAGTGGCTAGAGTCGTTGCAAAATCATTGCAGAGCTGTTATTCCAGTATCGTTAAATAAATAGTTTATTAATAATATCAGTCATTATAAATAATTAGGCTGGGTTGGCGATTGCTTAACCCAGCCTATTTGTATAGATTATCAACAATAGATCGCGATCCATCGTTAACCGCAGAACACCCTTTTGATATCAATGAACACGCTTTTCAGTGTGAATGCTATTTTACCAATACTTTAAAAACACGCGACGACAGTACTCTCTTTACCAAAGGCTTGGTCACACCAACCAAGACCAAGCCTTTAGTTGGAGGCGTACAATCTATTCCTATTACTAAATCATCTGTTTTATCTGCCAAAGATAAAGCTGTTGCTACGAAAAACTAAGCATCAGTAATGGCTGTTTCAAGCTGACACTAAAAAATGAAGTAAGAAAAAGGGCGCGTCATTTAAATATAACGCACCCTTTTTCTTACCAATTGCTTTTATTTTTTCTAAACCTACAATAGTTCAAATCACCTTATAGCTTACTTGTTGTAATGTGGCTGAGACATTAGAGACGCTGTAGGATGCAATGTCTTGTTCTGGCGAAAATATTTTGACCGACGCTCAAGTATCTTACTCACCTCTTTAGTCAAATCATGAATAATATCATCATAAACCCCATGATATAGCTCGGTTTCAAACGCAGTAAATGGATGCTTACGTGATGCAGAACTTACTTCTGTCACGCCGTCCTTGGTATAAAAAACATCCACTCGACCATCACTATTGAGTACACAATTTAATAATCCGCCTTCTAGCGCCATCTCTACACGCTCAGGCATAAAAATATAATCGTCTAAGTTGATGAGCTTTTTTTCTACTTCTCGTTTAAAAAATGATTTGATATCAAACATGAATATATCTTTAACCTTATAATTATAATTGACGTTAGCACACTTAACTTTAGCTATCGCTCAGCGTTTATCCAGCGACTTAAATTTATCTAGCAACTTGAAAGCTAGCAATCTAAAAGAGTGTGCTTAACTGACCAATCTTATAAGATAAAGTGATGTTTTTTAAGATGGGATATGTAAAACTGCGTTTGAGGTTGGTTAAGACATATGATTTATCTCACTTATACCCAGTCCTTTTCACGAAATAACTTTAGTACTTTGATAAATGCTGCCATTTCATCAGGCGTACCAAGTGTTAAGCGGTTGAAGCCTGTAACAGGTGGGAACTCGCGACCAACCTTGATGCCATGGTCTCGCATTCTGTCGATATATGTTTTTAAATCACCTTTTATTTCATGAAAAATAAAGTTGGTCTGTGAGGGTAAATAACGCAGTCCCAGATCGTCTAAGACTGTTTCAATCATCTGACGCGACTGATTGGTATTGCGCAAACTTAGCGCTAAAAACTCTGCATCATTTAACGTCGCAATAGCAGCAACCGCACCTGACAAGTTGGTGTTATCCATAGACATAAACGCCTCGACAGTCTCAATAGCTTGCGGGTTAGAAATCGCGTAGCCCACTCGCATACCAGCTAAGGCACATAACTTTGAAAAAGTATGAATGACAATAAGCTTGTCTGATAACCCTTGTTTTACCCATTCAATCCCACTCTCAAAACTTGGGTCTGACACGTACTCCAAGTACGCTTGATCTAATAAAAAGTAATGGTTGTCTGGCGCCTTACTTATCCAAGCTTTAAGCCTTGAAGTTGATGTGATGATTCCAGTTGGGTTGTTTGGATTGCAAATATAAAGTAGGCTGATGCCATCAAAATCGTCAGCTGCTTTTTGTAGTTCATCAAAATTATAATCATAGTTTTCAGCGGTTAACGGTATCTTGACTACAGGCACGCCAATGGCATTCGCATACATCTCTGCACAATCAAAAGTGGGAACAGGGATCACCATTTGAAACTGCCTGCCCTCTTTTAGAGCTTTATATTGCAGCATTTGTAAGGTAGCTCGAATATTTTCAGTCGAGCCATTGCCTAATGAGATTTGGTTTTCTGCCACGCCATGGATGGTGGCAATTTTGCTAATGAGTGCCGCACGTGGATTATCTGGATAACGGAAGCCTGCACCTAAAGAGTCTGTAATGGCTTGTTTGGCAGAAGCTGACATGCCTAGTGAGTTTTCATTCGCATTTAATTCTAAGCATTTATTATTTTGCATGATGGATTATGTGCCTCAACGTCCGTTGTTATAAGTTCATATTGCTCATTGATATCATATTAATTGGCATTTAGTATAAACACAAGTTTTGTCATTACCAAGTATTGGTTATTAATAACCTCGGGCAAAAGCGAGGTTATTTTAGTTATAAGAAGACCATAAAAAAGGTGAGCTGCACCGTTGGCAACTCACCTTTTTATTACTATTTTAAACTTAGTAGCGTTACTCTTTACAATAAATGCGCCTTTAACTCTAGCACTTTATCACGCGTTTTTGCTGCATCTTCAAACTTCAAGTCACGTGACATCTGCTTCATGAGCTTTTCAAGACGATTGATTTCTTTAGCCAATAAATCAGGACTGCGTAAGATACTGATATCGACATCAGGCAGATTGCTCTTAATTGGAATCATCTGATTATCATTGGCATCATGGTCATCACCTGTGTCAATTTTATCCGTGATACTACGGCGCGCACCTGTTGGCGTAATGTTATGTTCAAGGTTGAAGGCGACTTGTTTTTCGCGGCGACGATCGGTCTCATCAATCGCTTTTTGCATACTGTTGGTAATACGATCAGCATAAAGGATAGCCTTACCATTGATATGACGCGCAGCTCGTCCAATGGTCTGAATCAAAGCACGCTCAGAACGCAAGAAGCCCTCTTTGTCCGCATCAAATATCGCAACCAATGACACCTCAGGCATATCAAGCCCTTCACGTAGCAAGTTAATACCGACCAGCACATCATGCACGCCCGTACGCAGCTCATGGATAATCTGCATACGCTCAAGGGTATCGATATCCGAGTGTAGGTAAGCAACTTTGACATCGTATTCTTTGAGATAGCTGGTCAAATCCTCTGACATACGCTTGGTCAAGGTAGTGATTAACACGCGTTCGTCTTTTTCTCTGCGTTTAGTAATCTCTGATAACACGTCATCGACCTGCGTTAATACAGGACGAATCTCAATCTCAGGGTCAATCAAACCAGTCGGACGTACGACTTGCTCGACCACTTGCTCACTATGTTCCAGTTCATACAATGCAGGCGTGGCGCTCACATAAATAGTCTTAGGCTTGATACGCTCCCACTCTTCAAACTTCATGGGACGGTTATTCATCGCGCTTGGTAGTCGAAAGCCATAATTAACGAGATTCTCTTTACGTGATCTATCACCTTTATACATTGCACCAATCTGCGACACAGTCACGTGCGACTCATCAAGAAATAATAACGCATCTTCTGGAATATAATCAAACAAAGTCGGTGGTGCTTCCCCTGATGGACGACCAGAGAGATGCTGTGAATAGTTTTCGATACCGTTGCAGTAGCCGAGCTGTTGAATCATCTCAAGGTCATACTGAGTACGCTCTTTGAGACGTTGCGCTTCTATCAGCTTGTTATTTTCACGGAAATACTCTAGCCGTGGCTCAAGCTCAGCGCGGATGGTATGACTAGCAGCCTCCAATTTATTGCGCGGCGTCACGTAATGTGATTTTGGATAAATAGTAATACGCGGCACTGTACGCACCGTCTTCCCTGTTAAAGGATCAAACCACGTGATTTTTTCCACTTCATTATCAAACAAGTGCACACGCACCGCTAGCTGCTCAGACTCAGCAGGATAAATATCTAACAGCTCACCGCGAAGACGATAAGTACCACGCCCAAAGTCCAGCTCGTTACGCATATATTGCATTTCAACAAGACGTTTAATGGTAGCAGTGCGATCAATTTTGTCCCCAACGACGACGTGCAGCAGCATTTTTAAATAACTTTCTGGATCACCCAAACCATAGATACAGGATACCGAGGCGACAATAATCGCGTCACGGCGCTCTAAGAGTGCTCGCGTCGCTGACAGACGCATCTGGTCAATATGATCATTAATGGCGCTGTCTTTTTCGATAAAGGTATCGCTCGCTGCGACATAGGCTTCTGGCTGATAATAGTCATAATAACTAACAAAGTATTCAACCGCGTTATTGGGGAAAAACGACTTAAACTCACCATATAATTGGGCAGCAAGCGTTTTATTATGTGCCATGATAATAGTTGGACGTTGCGTCTCAGAGATGACCTTTGCCATGGTATAGGTCTTACCAGAACCCGTCACACCCAGTAATAGCTGCTCATCCATGCCAGCATTAATACCATTAACCAGTTTCTTTATCGCTTGCGGCTGATCGCCTGCTGGCTCAAACTCGGTGACCATCTCAAAAGCACGACTTGATATTTGTGTCCCAGACGCGTTGACACCACTAATTTCAGCTTCGCCTTGCAGCTGAGTGGCCAATTGATTTAACTGACGCGACGAGCGCGGTTCAGGCATTCGCATAATGGTTGTCTTCCTGATATTTATAAAAAATTATAAGAGGTTAGGTTTATAACAATATGGGGTTAAACCTTTATTTTTAAAGGTCATGTATTGCGCAAAACGCCCACAAATGGATGCACAAACACTCAATAAAAAGCATAGAAACTCAGGTATAGTTCAATGACCATTAATCAAGGAACGAGTTATGAAAGGTCACTGTCTGTGCGGTAACGTCATCATCGAATTAGAAGATATTAATACCTTTGAGGCGTGCCATTGTACGATGTGTCGTCGTTGGGGCAGCGGACCATTAATGGCGATACATAGCCACTCAAAACCTGATATTAAAGGTGAGGAGTCAATGACTATTTACCCCTCTTCAGCATGGGCGGAGCGTGCGTTTTGCCATAAATGCGGCACCAATCTCTATTATCATCAGCTTAGCTCTGAGACTTATGTCCTGTCACTAGGACTGTTTCAAGAGAATCCAAACCTTACTTTTGAGAGCCAGATTTTCATTGATAGAAAACCCGATTATTATGAATTTGCCAATGACACAGTCAACTTAACTCAGCAACAGCTGTTTGATAAATTCGCAGAGAAAGGCATTAGACCAAAGGACTAAATATTTATAAGGCTTAAAATGCGTATGACTATTCTTAACTTAACGTCAATTAAATCAAATTTTAATACGATTGAATATGCTGGCGTGTGCACGGATTGTTATCAAAGCGTCTATTTTAGCGGTTAAATTTACAAAGGTTTTCATGATTAACAAACTCATTACACGACCCTTGTATAAAGCCTAAATGTTGGGGTTCCATCTGTTATTTAAGCTGTTATTATCGATAATGAATTTATAAGCAGTCAGCAACACCTTAATAAATAAAAATTTAAAGAGCTGTTGATAATTAGAAACTTAGATTTATTAAAATAGAATAATGGAGCAGAATATGAGAGAACGTTACGCAAGTGGAATAGATGACGCAACTGCAAAAAAAATGATCGATTTGTTGAATGCTAACCTAGCAAATCTCATTGATTTGAGTATGGATAGCAAGCAATGTCATTGGAATCTTCAAGGTACTGGTTTCATTGGTGTACATCAGTTATTGGATGACACTTATGGACGCTTAACAGAAGCTTATGATACAGTCGCTGAGCGCATTGTTATCCTTGGCGGCAAAGCCAATGGTATCTCTAAACGTGTCGTTGAGGACTCTATCTTAGAGACTTACCCGACTGATATCACTGACGTTGACCAGCATGTTCGTGAGCTGACCAATCGCTATAAGACCATTGCTGCGTCTTTGCGTGAAGGGATTGATGCCGCTGGCGATGCTGGTGATGAAGATACCGCTGACTTATTGACTGAAGTGAGTCGTACTGTTGATAAAGATGCTTGGTTTATCGGTGCAAATGCCCCGAAAAAAGACACGTCTAAAAAATAAGCACGTTTCAACATAAGATTAACTTATTTGCTAAATAGAAAAAGGTCACCTCTATGGTGACCTTTTTTATGTTTGACGATTTTGACTAGAATCATTAAACATCAATACCGATGAATCGTATATTACTGGTATTAATTTTTCTTGCTTGCTGTGGCTACGCAGACAGAGGCTGCAAAACATTTATACCAGCACTAGCATAGATCTTTTAGGAACTTTAACTATATTTCTAACACACACTTTAAAAAATACCTTTCACAATTTGCTTCATCTGCGGTAACAGCTCACTTAATTGGTTTTCAGTCTCTGAGGTATCTTGCGGTAAAGATTGCTTTAAAAAAGCGGCAGTAATTTGTGGCTGTTTTGCTAAGATATTTTGACCGACAGCAGTGTCGTAAAATTTGATTTGGGCATCCACTTCCGCTTGCGTATAGTAAGTTTTTGCTGCACTGATATAAGCTTGCGTTAAGGTTTGAATATCTGCCGTATTACCTATCCCATTGGTCATAATTTTAGCATATTGCCCTAACACACTTTGGATCTGATTTTGTAGCTCACGTTGACGTTTATTCAACGGTTTATCAGTCGCCTGTTGATTCTGAGTTTGCGTATTGATTGCATTGATAGCCGCTTGCTTGCCATCGACGATAGATTGTATTTGCTCATCAATGTGCATCACCTGCATGAGCTTAATGATAGAGACATCAGTCGGTAACGGGCTGTTGACTCTTTCTAATTCATTAATCTTACTAACAGTATAGGGTATTGCTATAACCGTTTCTGAGTGTTGAATTCGATTGGCATCACCGTGTACGATTAATTCTGCATTGGCTTGTACAGCAGTAGCTGACATTAAAGTCACTACTACTAATGCCAGCAACGGTGATACTATCTGTGTATGGCGATTAGGATGTTTTGTTAACGGTTTTAAAGGACTTTTCATATTATGTTCTCATTCTTATTATAGATTATGAATGTTCATTATCAGGTAAGCGTAAGATTTCAGCGTTAGGGACAGATAAAGTTAAGATAGCTTCTTGAAACAATGACTGACTGCGAAACTGATTTTCTATACTTTCAAATTTGTGCGCAATCTCATGTTCATGTTGATTTCCAGCAATATCGACCGCCGCGACCATAAATATTTTTTTGGGACCTACCCACTCCAAATGCAAGTAAGAAACACTATCAATATCTGGATGCTTGATAAGCTCTGATAAAATATAATCGTGCATTTTTTCTGAGACTCTATAGCCAACCAAAAAATCACGATTACGACTGATTAAAAAGACTGCCACTACGGCCAGCAATATACCGACAATGATGGACCCAAGCGCATCCCAAAATGGTTCGCCTGTATAGGCGTGCATTGCCATAGCAGCTGCGGCCACAACCAACCCAATGACTGCCGCCAAATCTTCAAAGAAAACACCGCGCAAGGTGGGGTTAGAGGTGTCCATCACATAGCCGATGGCACTGACATTAATCGCTTCGCCATGTTTTTTACTTTGCAAATACGCTTGTGTTAAAGAAAATCCTTCAAGCACAAAGGCGACTGCCAAGATAATAAAACCGATGGTATAGTTGGTTTCAGTTTCAGCTGCATTCCACTCGGTAATGCCAGTATAAATAGACACTACTGAACCTGCCATAAAGACGCCAAACGCGGCAATCATCGACCATACATACGACTCTTTACCGTAGCCGAGTGGATGGCTTTTGTCAGCAGGTTTGACCGACTTTTTCTCTGCAACGATTAACAGTGTACCATTGCCCGCGTCTGCCCAAGAATGCGCTGATTCCGCTATCATGGAAGCGGAACCCGTCATAAACGCCGCTACTGTTTTAGCAATCGCAATAATAAGATTGGCACCAACTGCAATCAAAACCGTTATTAATGAGCTCGATTTTTTGTCATCATGGCTTGGCGTAGATTTAGAGGGGTCAGAATTGGTATTATCTGAAGCATTAAAAGGGTTTTGAGCGCGTGAGCGACCAATGCCGTGCGTATCAGCGCGCGGCGTTGGCTCATCTTTTGGATTGGATTCTGGCGGTTTTAAACTCATCTAGGTCTCAATAAATGGATGGTTTAAGGTATAAAACCAGACTAGTTATATATAAACACTAGCTGATCTATTAGTTACTTTAGATTCCATTTACTGTAGTCAAAAAACCTGTTCTTATCAGTAATGTTTTGGTGAGAGTATGTTTATTGTCTGCATTAATAAGCAGATTATGCGCTTGATACTTTATTAGTCAATTTACTGATGTCACAGCTGATACGTTGCGAGCCTTCCATACGCAGCTTTCTGCGCTCTAAGCCTGCGTCAAATCGGCATTGTTGCAAGGCATCTTTAATCTCAAGCTCAGGGATTAGCGTGGGTTTACGATTTTCATCAATCGCCACCATGGTAAAGTAGCAGCTGTTGGTATGGCGAACGGTACGTGCACGTACATCTTCTGCCTCTACTCGAATACCGACTTCCATTGAAGTCTTACCAACGTAATTGACACTAGCTGCAAACGTTACCAACTCTCCAACATGAATAGGCTCACGGAACATTACTTGATCAACTGACAGTGTCACCACATAACTACCGCTATAGCGACTGGCACAGGCATAAGCGACTTGGTCCAGCATCTTGAGCAAATCCCCACCATGGACGTTACCAATAAAATTGGCCATATCTGGCGTCATAAGCACTGACATATACAGCTCATGGTTTAATGGGACTGTTTTGGCGGTAGAGCTGGTGTTATATTGCGTCATAATGTTCCTTAACGGGGGTAGAATCTATTTAAAGTGCTATTTATACATTAGCAATTTCGATAGCGCAAATATAGTCGATTTAACTTAACTACTAGATTAGCTTAACCAATGAAAATGATAAGCAAGCCAAGCCACGATAGCACTCACTGAACCTGTTAAAATACCACCCCAAGCAAAATCAACCAAAGCGGTGTCCAGAGTAAAACCTTTATATAACGCTAAGCTAGTAAAATCATAAGTACCGTAAGCCATTAGCCCTATTAGAGCGCCCAATAAGAAGATATGGTGAATCGGCGCATTTGATCTGATTTGTGGGTATAAAATAATAATACACAGCGCCAATAGGTAAAACAGATAAAACACCCCAGCAGCAGTCATATTTGGCTGTTCGGCAAGTAAGTGTCCGATACGCTTTTCATAAAACAGGCCGGTCATGGTCTTCAGCCAAACAGCATCAATGCCCAAAAATATGACAAGAGAAGCAAGATAGATATAAATATAACCCATAGTAAGATCCTTTTATAATAGGGACTAAAATGTAGCCTATGAATGCCATGCATCAATGTTGTTTGGCTTGACGGCAGTGACTTGCACGACTCCAATCGTACGTTCCAAAAACCCCCCTTCGCAGTAGCAGAAATAAAACTCCCATAAGCGAATAAACGCTTCATCATAACCGAGTGCTTTTATCTCCTCACGTTGTGCCATAAACGCAGTACGCCAATCCCGCAGCGTAAAAGCGTAGTCAAAACCATAATCATGCAATTGTTTGATGACCATATCGGTCTGCTCAGTAAACTGCGTAGTCAATTCTTGATTGGACAATAAACAACCACCAGGGAAAATATGCGTCTGAATAAAATCGACCGACTTTATATAGTCTTGATAATTTTGATCATTAAAGGTAATCGCTTGTAGCACCATCAAACCCGTTGGCTTCAGCAGGCTATTACATTTAGCAAAAAACGTCGGCAAATATTCGTGTCCAACTGCTTCAATCATCTCAATACTGACTAATTTATCGTATTGTCCTGCCAGCTCGCGATAGTCTTGCTTCAGTAAAGTAATTTTATCCGACATTCCAGCCGCTTCTACACGGCGCTGCGCCTCTTCATATTGCGCATCCGAGATAGTGGTCGTCGTTATATGACAACCATAATGCGTTGCTGCATAAATAGCAAACCCGCCCCAACCAGTCCCAATTTCTATGACAGTATCTTCGGGTTTCAGTTGTAAACGCTCACAAATCAAAGCGAGTTTATGCTGCTGCGCCTCAGCCAATGTCGTATCTACTTTTTTATAGACTGCTGATGAGTACATCATCGTATCGTCTAAAAAACGCTGGTACATGTCATTACCTAAGTCGTAATGTGCCAAAATATTAGACTTTGAACCCAATTTATCATTACTGCGTAACTTATGATTGGCTCGCTCAAAGGTTTTACTAATAACCGCAAAACGATTTTCTAACTGATTAAGTACTGCCAAATTACGCGCTGCCAGTCGAATCAAACCCGTTAAATCATCTGTATCCCATTCGCCATTGATATAGCTGTCCGCTAGCGCAATAGAACCACCAAATAATAACTGACGATAGACGCTGCTATCATGAATGGTCAGCGTCACATCCAATGTATGACGACCGATAGCTGAGCTACTTATGTTGCTAGAAGCAGCTGTGCCAAAACAATGCGGCTTAGCATCCTGCCCAACAAAATCCTCAATGATAGTAATACTACCAAATTGAATGTGCTTCAAAGCTCGGAATATGGCTTTTCGCGCCAGATAATTCACGCTATTACTAACTGGCTGCAAAATAGCACTATCGTTAACCGTTTGATTGATGTGAGCAGTGATTTTTCCTAATTTTGATACGGGTGCATTGCTTGCTAGTCTTGCTGACATCATTTATCCATCCTTGTATAATTATTCGATAGTAAGAGCTCTACGTTAAACTCTTGAGTCTTTGAACCTTTGAAGTTTTGAATTTTTGGCATAGTAGTTACTGTCACTGCTCATGCTTATTATTGCCATTCTGCTGCTTGCTATCGGCTAATGTTTCATCGTAATTAATATAGGGTACTTTTTTAATGGCATAGAGTTTAAAAGCCTGACCATAAATACGCATTAAAGACGTTATATTCATCAGTGGATTTTTGCGTAAGCTCTTATAAATCGTCGATGCCGTCATTGGTACGCCAGACATTTTAATACCTGTTTTTAATACTTCACCGCGCTTATCGCTGATATTTATAGCGATACGAACGTCCAAGCAGTGATTAGACAGCTTTTCTTTCTTACTTTTTACTTCACTAGTGACAGTATTTTTTATTGCCCTTTTAATCGTTACTTGCCACTGATACTGCTGGTCAATAGGATTAAAAGGTGAGACATGGAAATCTTTATCGTGACAAAACTCAGTGTTTGCGCCATCTAATAAAAACCCATAGTAATGGTGTTTATCCCATGGCGTATTAGATACTTCTGCCAATAGATGGCTGGGTTTTTGCTCTTTATCAAAACCCAAATAGAAATTTACTGGGCTAAAATACATCCCTGCATTACGACAAACGACCATTCCAATCATATCGCCTGTTGGTGCACTACCCGTCCGTTCTATAAATGCTTGAATTAAACGTTGTTCTAGTGATTGAACATCTGATAAATACCCTCCTTTATCGTCAGCATCTTTACTTTTATCTAGGCTATTTTTATCTTGTGTGCTCAATCCTTGTAAGTAATCCTCAGGATTAAACTGTTGTAAGGCTTTTTTTGTTCCAGAGAAGAGTAATTGCTTATTAAATGGCAATTTTTTTAGGATTTTATTACCGCTAAATGAACTGATATCCACTTCTGGCAATGTTTTCCCTGCTGCTAATGCAGTAATGTTGACGCCCCAATAACGATAAGGATAGGCAAATTTATGCACACTCGGTAGCAACCGCCTGTGCCAAGTTATTCCGTGAAATATTTGGTGCGGCAAGCCCTTAGTATCATCTGCCAATGTAGGCTCTACGCTTATACTGTTAGGCTGTTCTGCTTCTACCATACTTAATAACCTTAATTGGTAATGCTGTATTTAACTGCTACGAGTGCTTATCTTTACGAGCAGCAAAAAATCCCAGTTTTTTCTTTTTAAACGCTTTAGCCGCGGGCGCCAACATTGCAATGTATTGAACCAACTCTTGATTGGTCGTGGCAGTGACTAGCTGACGTTTCTTAAGTTTGCGTAATTGTTTGTCTGCTTTTACTGGTAAATCTTTATAGCGGAACGGCGTATGTGCGCTTTCAGCATCAGGTAAATGGCTTGGGTCAACGCTATCCTTAATATCGATATTGCATCCCAATGCCTGACAGACACGTAGCGCGCTTCTTACGCCATCCTCATGGAAGCCGTTGAACCAATAAGCACCGCAAAAATGGGTGTGTGAATCGCTACTACCAGAGATATTTGACCACTGTGCTTGCGCGGCAATCATTTCATTGTTAAATACTGGATGGCTATAGTCGATACGCTTGATGACTTGGCTCTCATCCACCTCATGATTGAGAGTCACTAAGTAATTATGCTTTTTAGTCAAGCGCTGCAAAATATTCATATGATAGGTCAATACGGGCTTTGTAGCAGTTTGCAGCGATTCTTTATCTTTTTTAATAGCATTTTTATCATCGATTAAATAATTCCAGCTTGCCCACGCCAGCGGTTTTTTGGGTAAGACTGAGGTATCGGTATGTAGAATGGCTGTGTTATCGGTAAAGGTAAAATGATTCAGTACTTCTTGCTCGGTAGGATTGGCATCTTGTAATATTTTGAGCGCTGTATCTGCATGACAGGCAAAGATGACTTCATCAAACACAAGTCCTTGCGTCTTATTATCTGTTGTATCTGTAACGCTCAATATCACCTTATTATCTTCTCGAATCACTGATTGCACGGGACTGTTCACGCGAACGCTGCCACCTGCCTTCACAAAACGTCTGATCAGTTTATTTACATACTGCTTAGAACCGCCTTTTATCGTAAACCACTGCGGACGATTGACCACATCAAGCAAACCATGATTATCAAAAAATTGAGCGAAAAACACTAAGGGGAAATCTTGTACGTCGCGCAGACTTGTCGACCAAATAGCAGATACCATGGGCAATAGATAATTATCGGTGAATAAATCACCATACTTTTTAGTATCTAGATATTCGCCTAGCGTTTGCTTGGTAAAAACAGCAATATCCTGCCCCTGCTCACGCGCCTTATCATAATCTTGGCGCAGCTGACGCACCTGTTTATTAAACTGCAAAATATCATTAATAAATCCCCAAAACTTCGGGTTCAAAATATTCTTGCGCTGCGATAATAAGGTATTAAGCGTATGGCCGTTATATTCGAAGTTGCGTGCAGTATTTTTGACTGAGAAACTCATATCTGTTGCTTGAAATGGTACTTGCAGCTCATGAAGTAAGCGAAAGAAGTTAGGATAAGTACGCTCATTAAAGACAATAAAGCCGGTATCTATGGCACTTTTTTCAACCTTATTAGGCTTGGATTTTTTACCATCTTGTAGCGTCACATCGATGGTATTTACGTGTCCACCGATATAATCACTAGCTTCAAATACGGTGACGTCAAATTGCGTTGCCAAGTAATGAGCACAAGTTAAACCTGATACCCCTGAGCCAATAATAGCGATACTTTTTCTGACTTGTGCATCCTTCTTATCCTCTGAATGACGGCTTGTAGCCTTAACAACGGCTTCTACTTGATTAGATAGCTGCTTAGATTTACGGCGTAAAAACGGCATAAAATATTCCTAGTTATTTTCTTTATAGGTGTTCAAAAATAGTAAAACTGGCTATTTTTTATTAATTTTTGTACTGACCTGTTGCCAAACCATATCAGGTAATGTCCCTAATACTTTTAATGGCAACGTCAGTTTTTTGGGAAATTCAATAACGTCATTGCCACTTTTTATACCATCACGAATCGCTTGACTTGCCTGCTGCGGTGTTTGTAAAAACGGCATCGGAAAATCGTTTTGTTTGGTCATTGGCGTCTCTACAAAGCCGGGAACTACTAAGCTCACTGACACGCCTTGCGGTGCAAGGCTAATCTGTAAAGTTTTCATTAAATAGTGAATAGCTGCTTTTGAGCTACCATAAGCCTCTGCACGAGCAAAAGGCACGTAAGCCGACGCCGAGCCAATACCAACTAAGCGTCCTTTTGAAGCAATCAGCTTTGGCAGTACTCCTTCAATGGCATGCGATAACGTACCCATATTCACCGACAGCACTTTCATAAACGCCGCACTATCAAAGTTTGGCATATCTAGATACTCACACATGCCAGCGCCGCAAATCGCCAAATCAATCTCATTAATTTTATCAAAAGCAGCAATCACCTTATCTCGATCCATTAGATCTAAATCGATAGTTTCTGCTCCTAATGATTTTAGCTCAGACAAGGCTTCCTCATCGCGACCGACGGCATAGACATGCTGTCCCTCTCGCAGATAGTCTTTTACCAGCTGATAACCAATCCCAGAGGTCGCACCCGTAATCACAATATGTTGTTTCTTAGCAGTTTCTGTCATCGCAAATATCCTTTTCGTCGTTTACTATCTTATTCTTGGTTTGGCTTTGATAAATCTTTATCTTATAAGCCTTTAGCAGCTTTATAGCTATTAACAATGTAATTTCATTAGCATTATTTTATTAACCAATGCGGTCTTTTATTTATCAAATCTAAATAATTATAGTATAAGCAAGTTGCTTTATTTGTTGTTACTTCGCAAACAGAGTGATATCGAAGATATGACGCAAATTGGCTCGACAACAACCTTTGCGCTAGCGTTAATATCTTTAATGTATAAAAACATGCAAAAAAAGCTTGACGTATTTTTTATCTTTGCTAGAATACGCCCCACTTAGCAAGAACTCGTTAGAGACTTTCTAAGCTCGCAGTAAGTCATTAAACACTTACCGCTTATTCTCCAATAGCTCAGTTGGTAGAGCAACGGACTGTTAATCCGTGTGTCCCTGGTTCGAGCCCAGGTTGGAGAGCCATATTTTAGTAGTAAATTTTTTGAGTCATATTTGATTCGATTATGGCATTTGCCAAGACCCTCATCACTTTGATGGGGGTTTTTTTATGGTCGATATTTTTGTAGCTGTCGTTTAAATGAATAGACCATAACGCTGACTAAAAACCAAATAACATACTAATGTTGCCAAATTTCGCAATTAGATTGGTTGTAGCAATAACTTATCCCTATAATAAAGCCCTAAAAAATATATAATCTATCTCATCATACCCTTAACCATTCAAGGACTGGATTTTTATGAGTAATAATGAACAAATAACTTCCTCTGACAATACCCATTATCTGCATCATAATTTTTTTGAGCCGAGCCATAGTGATACTGTCATTAGTGCAACCTTGCTGATTGTACACGGCATGGCAGAGCACAGCGGGCGTTATGCAGACGTGGCGCAATTTTTAGCCGATCACGGTATTGCGGTCGCCACTTATGACCAGCTTGGTCATGGAAAAACTGTTAAATCAGCCAAAGACTTAGGTTTTTTTGGTGAAGAGCATCCTGTGCAGTCATTATTAAAAGATGTCATCGTCATGGCGGACAGCTTAAAAGCGCGTCATCCGAATGTGCCACATTTCGTCATGGGTCACTCTATGGGCTCGTTTATCGTCCGTAACGTCCTTAAACACCATGCGCGCAACTTTACTGGTGCTATTTTAATGGGCACAGCGGATGCCAATCCATTGATCAAAGTATTATTGCCGGTCAATAAGTTACTGACAAAAGCGGCACCTAAAAAGCCAAACGCCCTATTTGCTAACGTGATGAATAAAGTACTTAATAGCAAGCTTAATAATCGTATTTCTTCATCAAAGTTTGCGTGGTTAAGCGAAAATCCTGCCGCCGTTGAAGCTTATGAAGCCGATCCATTGACGGGTTTTGATTTTACCAATAACGGCTTTATGACCCTCTTTACACTGATGAATGCAGGCTTGCATAAAAACTGGGCAATGACGATTGCCAAAGATTTTCCAATGTTATTAATCAGCGGAGAAAATGACCCAATCGGTGATATGGGTCGCGGTATTCGTAATATTGCCAATCGCCTAGACAGACAACATTTTGATCATGTCTCTGTGAAGCTCTACCCTCATATGCGCCATGAACCGCTCCATGAACAGAATAAAGAGCAGGTTTACCAAGACATCTTAGGCTGGATAAATAGCAATACTTAAGCCCATAAAATCCCAAAATTATAGTATCGTCTATCACGTTTGCTAAAAGTCGCCAAATTAGCGACAATACGGCAAGTTTTTTATTTACCTTCATCAATTCTAGGAATGTTTATGTCATTACAACAAACCATCGAACAAGCTTTTGAAAACCGCAACGAATATAGCCCAGCAACCATGCCGCAAAATGTCCGTGATGCCATCAATCAAGTGCTTGAGCAGCTAGATAACGGCACTTTGCGCGTTGCAGAAAAAAAGGATGGCGAATGGGTCGTTAATCAGTGGGCAAAAAAAGCTGTCTTGCTATCGTTCCGCTTAAATGACAACTACGTTCAAGCAGCGGGCGAGCATGTCCAGTTTTATGACAAGGTACCAACGAAATTTGCGGATTGGACAGAAGCGCAGTTTAAAGAAGCTGGCGTGCGTGTTGTACCACCAGCCGTTGCGCGTAAAGGCTCTTATATCGCGCCAGGCGCCGTATTGATGCCATCGTATGTCAATATCGGTGCTTATGTCGATCAAGGCGCTATGGTAGATACCTGGGCGACCGTTGGTTCATGTGCTCAAATCGGTAAAAACGTCCATCTATCAGGCGGCGTCGGTATCGGTGGTGTTCTAGAGCCATTACAAGCCAATCCGACTATCATTGAAGATAACTGCTTTATCGGTGCGCGCTCTGAAATCGTTGAAGGCGTTATCGTAGAAGAAGGCGCAGTGATCTCTATGGGCGTCTATATCGGTCAATCTACTCGTATTTATGATCGCGAAACTGGCGAGATTCATCGTGGTCGCGTACCAGCAGGCTCAGTTGTTGTGCCAGGTAGCTTGCCTTCTGAAGATGGTACGCATAGCTTGTATGCAGCTATCATCGTGAAAAAAGTCGATGCGCAAACCCGTGCTAAAACATCCGTAAATGAGTTATTACGTTTAGCTTAAATTTGTATTACTACTCATATAATTATTGATTAAAAAGTCTGAATAAAAAAAGATGCTGAAGCTTTGTGCTCCAGCATCTTTTTTGTTGTTAGGTAGCAGCTTAATAGAGGACTTTACGTTATAATCTTTGTCTTGTCTGGGCGCTGAACTTCCGAGCGTTAGACAGATTATTAAACCTTTTTTATTTGATATGTGCTCGATGACATGATCAATCTTCAACTGTATTTGAAATATTATGAGTGAGTTATCTTTACGCACGGCTGCCATCCCTGTCACTGACCCTGAAGCGGGTCTGCGTTTGACGGAGATTTTCTACTCCTTACAAGGTGAAGCCATTACCTCAGGGCTGCCGACGATATTTGTGCGCTTGACCGGCTGCCCGCTTCGCTGCGTTTACTGCGATACCGAATATGCCTTTAGTGGCGGCGAACGTCAATCGCTTGAGACCATCATGGCAACCATTGCCAGCTTCCCTTGCAAGCGTATTTGCTTGACCGGCGGTGAGCCTTTAGCACAGCCTAATGCCATTGAATTGATGAAGCGTTTATTGAATAGTGGCTATGAGATTTCTCTTGAAACCGCAGGTGCACTGACGGTCGAAAATGTCCCGCCAGCGGTCAGCAAAGTGATGGATTTAAAAACCCCAAGCTCAGGTGAAGTCGATAAAAACTTATGGTCAAACCTCGATTACCTCACTCAACATGACCAAATAAAATTTGTCATCATGAATCGCACCGATTATGACTGGGCAAAAGAAAAATTGTTTGAGCATAAGCTAGACAAATTAGTCGGTACCGTGTGGTTTTCACCGATGTTTAATGTGGCACATGAAGATACGGCAAACGATAATAGTCCAGAAGTGCCAGTACTCGCACGTGAGCTTGCCGAATGGATGTTAACCGACGCCCTACCCGTACGTTTTCAATTGCAACTACATAAGATTATTTGGGCGGATGCCAAGGGCAAATAGTCTCTAAAATCTGAATGGATTCTCAAATAAATAGCAAGCCAAGGAAGAAAGGGACAGCTATGATCAAACTCATTTTATTGGGCTTATTAGCGGGCGCGTTTTTTAGCTCCACTTTTATTTTAAATGAGATGATGAGTAGTGCTGGTGGGCACTGGTTTTGGTCAGCAAGTCTGCGCTATTTATTTATGTGGCTCATCATTACTGTCCTGATTGCGATGCAGCATGGTTTTGGACGTATTAGAGAATTGAGCGCTATTTTCTTTCAGCATTGGCGATTTTGGTGTATTACCGGCAGTATCGGCTTTGGTGTGTTCTATACTGGCATTTGTTATGCTGGCGACCACGTTGCAGGCTGGGTGGTTGCAGCAACCTTTATGTTTACGGTGGTGACAAGTTTATTGGTGTTGGTGGCATTTGGGCAAAGATTTGATAAGAAATTTATCATTTATGCTCTATTGGTCTTTATCGGCGTAGTGATGGTCAATGTCAGTGAAGGCTTACATGCATCCACTCTCGCTGATACCGTACCTATGGCTGATATGCTGCTATATGGCGCGCTGCCTGCACTGATTGCAGCATTCAGTTATCCGATTGGCAATCAGCTGGTTTGGCAAGTGTCTCATAATTCGCGCAAACACAGTGCTGAGCAGCAACAGGCTCGTGATAATCTTCAGCCAAATGACACTGATGATAACATTGACACTCATACCCAACGCATCATTACCGAAGCCCCTATCCTACCTATCGATAGAGAAGCTGCGTCACGCTTACAAAATCTCATCGCGCGCATTCCTGCGATTGAAACAACCTTATTACAAAATGCCTTTAATAAAGTCTGGTTAATGACCCTAGGTAGTTTACCCTTTTGGTTACTATTGGGCTTAATCATACGTCCTGAGCAACCGGCGACCACACAGGTTTTTAATACGTTACTGGTAGCAGTACTCGCAGGTGTGGCGGCGACGAGTATATTTTTATATGCCCGTGAGCGAGCATTGACATCGAGCGAGGTGGCAGGCGTAGATTCTACTCAAGCCAGTGAAGTAATATTTGCTTTAATTGGCGGCATGTTATTACTGAATAATGCCCTTCCTTCTACACTGGGCTTGGTGGGTATTGCGCTTATCATTCTGGGACTGATATTATTTGCAAAAGATGGCTAAGGCTCAAATATAGCGATGATAAATAACTTTATTTTCCCCGATATCCTGCTGTATGTGTTGGATATGGTTGGGATCATCGCCTGTGCTATCGCTGGCACATTGCTCGCGCAGCACAAAGGTTTTGATATTGCAGGCTGCATATTAGTTGCACTGGTCAATGCTATCGGCGGTGGTACACTACGGGATATGGCACTTGATCGCCACCCCTTATTTTGGATGACAGATCTCAATTACGTCATTGTGATTACTGCCACCTCTCTTATCTTGCAAATGTTTTTTCATCTGTATCATAAAATTGATAACGCGCTTAAGTTCTTTGATGCTATTGGTCTAGCAGCCTTCAGTGTGATTGGCTTTAAAGTGGGATTGACGCAAGATATAGCGCCAATGATTGCTATTATGATGGGGGTTTGGACAGCCATTATTGGTGGTTTATTGCGTGATATCATTTGTAATGAGATTCCGCTCGTATTACAGCGTGAGATTTATATCACTGCCAGTATTGCAGGCTCATTGGCGTATGTGGTGCTCGACTACTGGGGGCTAGACGCGACAATAAACGAATTTATAATGCTATTTATCATCTTTGCCATACGTATGCTGGCATTGAAATTCGATTGGCACTTGCCTTCCATTCGTTTGATCGATTAACGGATTAGCCAGTTTTTACGATGAGCGAAGAAACTAGCAGCACTGTAATCTCAGTGCTTTAATGAGAATAACTCATGCCCATTATTGCCTTAGATTCGGATTTGATTACTACTTTTAACCCGCGCTCACTGATTTATTTGTTCGATATGATTGGTATTGTCGCTTGTAGTATTTCAGGGACGATATTAGCTAAGCATAAAAATTTCGACGTGTTCGGCTGCTTGCTGGTATCGATTGTGACGGCTATCGGCGGGGGTACGGTGCGCGATGTTATTTTGGATCGTCACCCACTGTTTTGGATGGTAGATATGAGCTATTTGACAGTTATTACCATCTCTTCACTGGTGATGCAGATATTCTTTCACCCCAATTCTAGACGCGTTGATACATTTCTTAAACTCTCTGACACTATTGGTCTGTCAGCCTTCACCTTAATCGGTATCAAGGTGGCTGATAGTATGGGCGCAAATATGCCGGTGGCATTATTACTCGGGGTTATTACGATTATTGTCGGCGGTATCATCCGCGATATGATTTGCAATGAAATTCCGCTGGTGCTACAGCAAGAGATCTATATCACCGCCGCTTTAACAGGTGGTATCCTTTACTTTGCGCTACACCATATTGGCGTGACCGCTTGGATTGCTGATATCTCAGCAATGGCGACGATTTTTACCTTACGTATGCTTGCTATTCGCTATGACTGGCAGTTTCCGACCATTGAATGGAAATATTAAAGCATAGAAATATTGACGCTTAGTGACTATTAGCGCAGTTACTATCTGTACCGTTAAGTCTCTAGTTTGCTTCGACCGTCTCTTTTACCAGCGCCAAATCTTTTATCATTAACTGCAAGCTTTGTTTGCCATTCCATTCATTGATGTCCAGCTCAAACAATATATGTACTTTTTCGGCACGGTAATCCCAAGCACTGCTATCAAAATTAAATTGAATCGCCTCAATCGGATACTGTACATCAGGATAACGTAGCGACAGTTTAAGGTGTTTATCCTTTAACACTTTAAAGTTCAACACTTCAAACACCCCATCAAATATCGGTGGCGCAAACCCATGTCCCCAAATACTAGACTCTGCAAGATGCTCAGCAAACCATAAGCTAAAATCACTTGCTTGCAAAGCACCATCGGTGAATTTTTTCTCAGCGAATACCTCATCCCCCATCTGTGCCAGCACCGCGTTAAATGCTGTCACAAAGGCATCAAAGTTACTTCGTTTCAACGTCAGTCCTGCTGCCATGGCATGACCGCCAAAATGACTGATTAAATCAGGATGGCTCTCGGCAACTTGTTCAATGGCATCACGAATATGCACGCCAGCAATAGAACGTGCTGAGCCTTTGATGGCATCTTCAGCACCTGTACGTTCAGTATTCGCTGGCGCAAAGACAATGCTTGGCAGATAATGGCTTTCTTTCAAACGTCCTGCGACGATACCGATAACACCTTGATGCCAGTCATCTTGATATAACACAATACTGCGGGTATTAGTGATCTTCTTCTCAAGCCTATTCTGAACGATAATATCATCGCTTTCTTCAACATCAGCTTCAATACCTGTATCAGCAGCAGCTAATGCTTGGACGATATTATCCGCTTGCGTACGCATCTCACCTTCTACTTGGCGACGCGTACGATTCAGCTGCTCAAGCTCTTGTGCCAATCGCTGCGCTGTTGCCCAATCATCTGCTAGCAAGCACTCAATACCGATGCGCATATTATCCATACGCCCAGCCGCATTAATACGTGGACCCAAGACAAAACCAAAATCTTGCGCCTGTAGTTTTTTGGGATCTCGACCCGCTTGCTCGAGTAACGCTAGTATGCCAAGAGAGCCACGTCCTTGACGAATAGCCGCTAAGCCATGATGGACCAAAATACGATTGTTTTTATCAAGTACGCCCACATCAGCAATCGTACCAAGCGCCACTAAATCCAAATATTGACTGACTTGTACGGTAGATTTGCCAGCATCGCGGCGCAGCTTTGCCAGTCGTCCGAGTACGTAAAAAGCTACCCCAACACCTACCAAAGCTTTACTAGCAAAAGTGCAATCAAGTTGATTGGGATTGACTACCGCTTCAGCAGGCGGTGTCTCTTTGGTGGTGAGATGATGGTCTGTAATAATGACAGTAATGCCATCAGCCTGCGCGCGCGCCACGCCTTCATGGCTTGAGATACCATTATCTACCGTGACGATCATTTGCGGTTGATAAGTTTTAATACCCAATTCGACAATCTCTGGCGTCAACCCATAACCGTATTTAAAACGGTCAGGCACTAGAAAATCAACCTTGGCACCCATGGCAGTCAGGGCGCGCATCATTAACGCCGTACTGGTTGCGCCATCACAGTCAAAGTCACCAACGATCAGAATACGCTGACTGTCATCAATAGCGATATCTAATAGATCTACCGCTTCAATGATACCTTTTAGCTTCTCAGCAGGCAGCAAACCAGCCAGCTGTGTCTCAAGCTCATCTGGCTGCATAATACCGCGAGCAGCATATAGGCGAGCAAGCGTCAATGATTGGGCGGCAAGTGGTTGCAACGCGGCGGGCAACTCGTCAATGCGAGTGCTGGTATAACGGGGAGTTAAATTTAGCATGAAGCTATTCTACTGGCTTTAGTAAGTGCTCACAATATTAATTTAGAGGTAATTTTTGGCATGTCGGTGCAAGGTTAGAGATTGCTTATACATCCATCATCACTTAACTTATAGAATAATTTGAGCGCACCTAGACAATGTATTTATTTCTAAACTTCTATTTTTAGCGTATGGCTTCATTTACAAAAACGGTGCAGATTACCCCTATTTTTCAGCATTTTGCTACAAAGCAGCGATTGTATGGCGTTTATAAATACATAAAATGGTAGGCATCTTATAAACACTGCAGTTGCTTGTTATTTATTCCATGCTTGATGTTTTATTTTTTTCTTTTAATTGCTATTTTTATCTATTTTAAGGATATTTCATGAAAACGACCCCTTTAGCTGAAAAACTACCGAATACGATTGATCCAAACTTAAATCTTGAACAAGTCAAAAAAGAATGTATCGCCATGGTCAAAAAGCGCGCCAGAATCTCTGCTGGTGTTGCTATCGTTCCGGTACCATTTTTTGATGTGGCAATTGACGCTAGCATGCTGACAATGCTTTTACCTGAAATCAGTGAGCGCTTTGGTTTACTTGAGGATCGCCAAGCAGCGGTAGATTTAGAGTCACGCGCTATTCACTGGAGTGCGCTAAAAGATCGTACCGTTGACTTTGCAGGCTTAATGGCAACTCGTGGTATCGTTAAAAAGACAGTGCAAGGCTTTGGTGGTCGTATCGCTGCTAAGCAAGTGACCAAATTTATCCCACTTGGTGGTCAACTGGTCGCAGGTACTATGGGCTATATGATTTTTAAGAAGATTGCTACTGACCATATCAATGAATGCTATAACTTAGCTAAAGACATTCAGCAAAAGCAACACGGCAAAAATGTCTAAAGTACTATTTTAAATAAAGAAGTTACCTATCGCTTAATAAAAAAAGCCCTGTACCTAACAGGGCTTTTTTGTGCCACCCATTTAATGAATCGTAGCGTTTTAAAACTAATGATTTATGTATGTGGACTTTGCTCAAACGAACCCCTTCGTCTGTAAAATAAAATCAGATTGTGATACAGAAATGTTGGCAAACGGAATCAGTACAATAGTATGGCATCATTGATATTAGAACAAAGATAATATATTATAAGATTCATTTTAAATGAATCTTATAATTTCGGTTAACGATTTGACTTTTAAGTGTTGAGTCACTGCGTTTTATTGGCTCATTCGGCGGTTCGAAATTTTGATTATCGTTATTAATTTCGTTCATTAATCTTAAATCACTAAATATTATCAATGTGAATATTCACTAAAGGATCCACAATGGCTTCACTACAAACATTAGCAATCGTCAAAGCAACGGTACCGGTACTCGAAGAGCATGGGACAGCGATTACTACTGTATTTTATAAGAATATGTTTCATGAGCATCCTGAACTACTTGATATTTTTAATGAAACCAATCAAAAGCTTGGTCGTCAACAGACTGCACTGGCAATGACAGTTTTGGCAGCGGCTAAACATCTAGAAAACTTAGCGACATTATTGCCGCAAGTGACGCAAATCAGCCATAAGCATCGCGCCTTACAAATCCTACCAGAGCACTACCCTATCGTTGGCAAGCATCTGCTTGCTGCCATCAAGGAAGTATTGGGTGATGCAGCAACTGACGATATCCTTACGGCTTGGGCAGAAGCTTATGATGAGATTGCCTCGATATTTATCCAAATCGAGCACGGTATGTATGAGCAGGCAATATGGCAAGGCTTTGCACCGTTTATAGTAACGGCAAAAGTAGAAGCAGCGACTGATATCGCCGCCTTTACCGTCGTCCCGGTAAATGACCATTTAGTAAACAATCAGACTATCGATTTAAGCAAGATTAAACTGTCTGCCGGTCAATACATTACTGTAAAAACAGACCCAGCAGATAGCGATCATATTGCTCTGCGTCACTACTCTTTATACTCAGCCAATAGCGATCAAGGTATCCAATTTGCAGTTAGACGTGACAATCGCAATGAGCATCATGGTCTAGTGTCTAATTATTTACATGATCATCTAGCCGTCGGTGACACGGTTTTATTGTCGGCACCGGCTGGTGATTTTGAGCTAGACCAAGATTTGGTACAGCAAAATGATATTCCCTTGGTACTGATCAGTGCTGGCGTTGGCGTGACACCTATTTTATCCATGTTAGAATTTCAAGTTACCGCCAATCCAAAACGTCCTATCGTTTGGGTTTATGCTTGCCAAAACCAAGAGCATCATGCTTTTGATAGTGAAGTTAATAAACTATTGGCTACTGCGATAAACGTAGAAAAGCACATTTTTTACTTTGAGTCTGGGCAGATTCTTAATGAAGCTTGGCTTAGCAATTTGCCTAAACTTGCTGATATTTATGTTTGTGGTTCCATGCCTTTTATGGAAAGCATTATTGATAGCCTGATCATCCTTGACCATGTCCTTGATAACATTCATTACGAACCCTTTGGTCCCAAAATGAGTATAGAGCTGGCTTAAGGTTATAAGCAATTGTTAATGACAAAATAGCATTACTGGGATGGTTTTTTGAAGCTTCTGCATCGTTTTCTTCGAGCAAGCGATAAAAAAACTATCTCGGTAAAGTGATATGAAAATCTGCTCTATTTTTATCTATTTTTTAACGTACAACCTCAGTCATATCTTACGACTCCGCTTATAAATTCCCTGTCAGCCATGTCATTCTTATGGTATAAAGTATGTCTGATGCTATATATAGCTCAACATTAATAAGATGAGTACAAGGTTATGATTACGGTTGAAGGGCTTGTAGCTGAGATACAGCAGCGCGTAGAGAATTATAATAATAACGACTATCCGCTTAATAAAAGAGCCGTCGCTAACTACGATTTATTAGACAGCTGTCATCACATACTGGCTGAAGATATCGTCTCGCCTTTTTCGGTACCAAGACAGAACCTATCTGCGATGGATGGTTATGCGATTGCTAAAAGGACTAAGCTTGCAACAAATACTACCATCACCATCATCGGAGAATCGCAAGCTGGTAGCCCTTATAATGGTGATATCCAGTCAGGTCAAGGAGTACGCATTTTTACTGGTGCGGTCATACCTGATGAATGTGATACCGTTATCATGCAAGAAAACACCAATTTTGCCGCGATAAAAAGCAGCATTGATAAATCAAAGCCATACTCAATCATCCTTAGCCAAACGGCTCAGTCTGATGACCATATTCGCAAACAAGGCGAAGAAATTGCAGCGGGAGAAGCCGTTTTATTTAAAGGTAAGCGGCTGAATCCTGCTGATATCAGCTTACTGGCTAACTTAGGCTTTGATAAAGCCAACGTCTATCAGCCTTTAATTGTTGGTGTATTCGCGACAGGCGATGAGCTAGTGGCGATTGGCAATGAGCTTAAAAGTTTGGCGCAAATCTATAATTCTAATACCCCCACTCTTAAAAGCCTGCTCTCTGATTTACCAATAGCTATTCAAGATTATGGGATTATCCCTGATAATTTAGACAAAACGACGGCTGCTGTCACTCAAGCCATGCAAGAGTGTGACGTACTGATCTCTACCGCTGGTGTATCCGTTGGTGATTATGATTTTTTGACCACCGTCATTGAACAATTGGGCAAGATTAATCACTACAAAGTCGCGATGAAACCTGGTAAACCGTTTGTCTTTGGTGAGCTGACACAAAACCTTGCCAAGCCTGTCTTATATTTTGGTTTGCCTGGTAATCCACTATCGACGGTCGTTGGTACGCTACAGTTTGTGATTCCTGCTTTGTGGCAAATGGCAGGCGCGTCTCATTCAGAGCGACCCATGCAATTAACAGTCATGGCAACACTTAAAAACGATGTTAAAAAATCAGCGGGTCGTAAGGACTTCCAAAGAGGCGTTTTAACCCAAGATGAAGCAGGCAGTTTTTATGTTGAAAGCTTTACCAAACAACAATCACACCGTATCAAGCAGCTGAGCCATGCCAACTGCTTTATTGTATTGGCACAAGATTCTGGCAATGTAGCCACTGGCGAAAGCGTACAAGTGCAACCTTTCCCTTGGATATAGTGAATGTCGCTTAAAAATGATACAGTGAATAAACCTCTATGCTATAAGCCGTGTAAAACTTAACATTTATTATCTAACTGCTACTCTGATGTTAGTCACTAATTGAATGACGGTTGATTGTTATTTGTAGTTAATCCGCCATATTTATACCTGAATAGCCTATTTCACTCACAACCTGAGGCAACGCTTAAAAGTACACACTATATTTTATATTAATGGTAATCATCTATGAACCATCTTGCCCCCACCGTAGGAAATGCTCAACTGTATTCGCCTACTGCTGCATCTAGTTTTTTTGATGATCATTTACCATCGAAATTGGCAGTTTTGTCTACTGATTTTGCAGCTAACCTAGCTCAACCATTATTAGCTCAACCATTAACAGATGGCTTTGCACGACGTTTGACCTATTTGCGTTTATCGATTACTGATTTCTGTAATTTTCGCTGTGAATATTGCTTGCCCAATGGCTATCAAGGCAAACCTCCCCAAGATGAGCTTAGTGTCGCTGAAATTGCTACGTTAATCCGCGGATTTGCTCAAGTTGGCACCAAAAAAGTCAGGATTACGGGCGGTGAGCCTTCTATACGCCGTGATGTGGTAGACATTATTAAAACAATCAAAAACACTGAAGGCATTAAAACCGTTGCCATGACCAGTAATGGGTATAAGCTTGGTAAGCACTTGGCTAGTTGGCAGGCAGCCGGACTAAATCAGCTTAATATCAGTATGGACAGCTTTGATGCCGCTACTTTCCATAAGATGACTGGCTTTGATATGTTGCCGCAACTCTTGACTGATATGGATACCTTGCTGGCAACCACCGATATTAAGCTTAAAATAAACAGCATTCTGATGGCAGAAACTGCCTTTGAAAACTTAATGAATGCCATTGATTATGTCAAAGATAGAGCAGTCACTTATCGCTTTATTGAATTTATGCAGACCAGTGACAACAGCGATTTATTTTTTGCTCAGCATGCGCAAACCGACATCATTACCAATTATCTGATAGAAGACGGCTGGCAAACTCATGAACGCGGCAGCAACGACGGTCCAGCAATTGAGTACAGTCATCCTGATTATAAAGGGCGTATCGGACTGATTGCCCCATATGCAGCCCATTTTTGTGACAGCTGTAATCGCCTACGGGTTAGCAGTCAAGGCAAGGTGCATCTGTGCTTATTTGATCAAGGCAATTACGACATTCGTGAGCATTTGCAGCAAGATGATGTTGCAGGACTGGTCAGTACTTTACATAGTTTTATGCCCATAAAACCTGAGCACCATCATCTTCATGACTCGAACAGTGGCATTATGAATAACTTGTCAATGATTGGTGGTTAATTTATCAGCAATATTTTTCATAATAAGCATATTTATCAAGGAACATTCATGAGCAAGCTGCAAGCACCTTTTACCCCACTTAATCTCGCGATATTAACCGTTTCTGACAGTCGTACGATGGCAGAAGACAGCTCAGGACAATATCTGGTCGATCAGTTAACCGCAGCAGGGCATCAGCTTGCTGATCGTCAACTGATTACCGACGATATCTATAAGATTAGAGCCGTTGTCAGCGGCTGGATTGCGGACCCAAATGTTCATGCAGTGATTACCACTGGCGGTACGGGGTTTTATATTAGAGACAGCATTCCAGAGGCAGTCAGCGTCTTGTTTGACAAGTCAGTAGATGGTTTTGGCGAGATGTTCCGCTTAATCTCAAAAGACGATATCGGCATGTCTACCATCCAATCTCGCGCTGTAGCTGGTATGGCAAATGGTACAGGCATTTTTTGCTTACCTGGCTCATCAGGTGCTTGCCGCACTGCTTGGGAAGGCATCTTACAAGAGCAGCTGGATAGCCGTACGCGCCCATGCAATTTTGTCCCGCACTTTATGCGTACCAACCCCGGTCACGATTAATCATGACAGATGCTGTAAATACCTTAAAAAGTGTAAATAGCTCAAGCGATATAGATCACTTGAATCGCTTAGCAGGTATCGTCATCTTAGCAGGCGGTGCATCCAAACGTATGGGTTCGCCTAAAGCTGAGTTGATGCTACCAACCAATGAGCGATTGCTTGATTATCATGTCAGGCAAGCGCTTAAACTAAGCGCAGCCACTGCTCATAATGTGTCTATTATGATTGCAGATAACGGTCGTGGTTTTGGTATCAATCCAGATTTGATTTTGAATAACCCGCAAGTGCTCATCATTCATATCACTGATTACCTTTCGGTTGACGATTTTGCTAGTAATGACAATGAACAGATCGAAACCGGCGGCGCATTGGTCGCCATAGAGGCGGCATTACAATATTTGACCAGCTCAATGATTATGCAATCAACCAATGCGGCAAATTCGTACGCATCTTGGCTGATGGTTATTAGCTGTGATAGCTTGATTGCTGCAAACGATTTATGGAAAAAACTGCAACCTTATATAACGCAAGCTGTAGATAAATCGGTAATTTGTCTCACCGATGAGCATCATTTATATCCATTGTTAGGTATTTATCGCTTAAGTATTGACCCGGATTTGAAGCATTATATTGACAATGGGCAGCGCCAAGTAATGAAATTTATTCAGCCAATTGTACAGCCTGTAACGTTTTTAGAGGATTGGCAATCTATTACCAATTTTAATACGCCTAAAGATTTTGAGCGTGCCTGTATTGCCTTACGTAACATATAATAAGATTTACTGAGAGAAACTAGCCATTTAAGAGAAATGATAAATGAATATCAGCAGTCAAAAACCCATTCAAACTGCCTTGTCGCATTTAGATAGCGACGGTGATATCACCATGGTCGATGTGAGTGGCAAAATAGCGACGACAAGAGAAGCACGTGCGCAGGGACAAGTGATCTTCCCTGCGATAATTTATGAGCAAATCAAAGCTGCTGATGGTATGACCAAAAAAGGCAGTATCACGCAGACCGCTCATATCGCAGGTATCATGGCTGCAAAACGTACCCATGACCTGATTCCACTTTGTCATCCCCTACCATTAGATAAGATTGGTTTAAATTTTGAATACGACGATAGCCAAAACAGCATTACTGTCACTGCTACTGTCAGAGTTACGCATAAAACCGGCGTAGAAATGGAAGCACTGACAGCTGTCAGCGTCGCTTGCCTAACTATCTATGATATGACCAAAGCCATCTCTCACGACATCATCATCAATAACGTCCATCTGATGAATAAGACGGGCGGCAAATCTGACTATCAACATGCGTAAATACGCCATAGCGATATGATAGATATAAAGCTTGGCAATTAATAAATAATGGAGACTTCTATGAGCGATTTAATAGAAAGCAGTGACGATATAAATACGACGATGAATATCACCGTTTTATACTTTGCCAGCTTAGCCGATGAAGCCAATTGTCATGAAGAAAAAGTAAACGTACCACAGTCTACGTCATTGACCGAGTTATACGAGCAACTGCGCCAAAAGCATCGTTTTAGCCGTCCACAGTCAGAGCTGCGTGTGGCAGTAAACGATTACTTTGCCAAGTGGACAGATGAGGTTAATCATGGCGATAGCGTGGTTTTCATTACTCCAGTAGCAGGCGGTTAATAGTATTTAGACGCTTATGTGTATCGCTAAAAATTTTAAGAATAATAAATAGAGACAATATATGGCAGACCAAGTACATGGGCAGTCGATGCGCATTAAGCATAGCATCGATGAGGCTTATCTCATCGCTGAACGTGATGGCTTTGCGCTACTAGATTCAGATATTGATGAAAATCGACTAAAGAAAACCCTTAATGATGACAGCTGCGGTGCTTTCGTATGCTTTGAAGGTCGTGTACGTAATCACAATAATGCCAGTAGCGTCAACCGCTTGACTTACTATGGCTACGAGGAACTTGCACTCAATCAAGGGCGTGCCATTATCGAAGAAGCCAAAAAGCGCTTTGAAATTACTCACGCTATTGCCATTCATCGTATTGGTGCTTTAGAGATTGGTGATGTGGCAGTTTGGGTTGGGGTCGTTTCTGCCCATCGTTATCCTGCTTTTGATGCCTGCCGCTGGATATTAGATACGATAAAAGCGGACATTCCCGTTTGGAAGCAAGAATATTACCAAGATGACTCTTCAAAATGGCTTAGCAATAATGGGTAAGAATATAACAGTGTCAGCAGTGTGCTTAGCCTTGATGCTAACGGCTTGTACTAAAGAAAAAGGTACTGACTTGCCAGCTGAGATCAAAAATATCAATGAGCCAAGTCAAATACTCCGTATCGCTGCAGCTGCCAATTTATCGGACGTATTGCCTGAAATTATCGAAGGCTACAAAACTGATAAGGGTTTACCTAACCAAGAAATAGAAGTCACTTTTGCCTCATCAGGTAAGCTTTATTCTCAAATTATCTCAGGTGCACCATATGATATCTTTTTAGCAGCCAACCAAGACTTCCCCGCGCAGCTGCTAAATGAGGTTTTTAAAGGTGATGCAAATCATACGCCTTTTACTTATACCCAAGGGCAACTGTCCATTTATAGTGCCACCAAAGCTGTCGGTGTATTCGATCAAAACACATTGACTGAGCTACTTAATAGCAATGATAAGAGCAAAATCACCATTGCCAATCCTGAGCTTGCGCCTTATGGTGCATCTGCAAAATCCTATCTACAAACGCAAAATCTATATGATGCGCTAATAGCACAAAAACGTCTTATCCAAGCGGAAAATATCGGTCAAGCGTTCCAATATGCCCATACTGGTAGTGTCGACTATGGCTTTGTTGCGCACTCACAAGTCATAGCAATGAAAGCAACACCTGAGCATTTTTACCTCTTACCATCAACATCTTATCCTGCTATCTTACAAGACGGCATACTCATTACTAATGAAGCAAATGCAGCAGATTTCACGGATTATCTACGTTCTCCTACAGGACAAGCTTACTTCTCTAGAGCTGGTTATTTAGCAGTTCGGTAATCTATTTATAGCCGCTATGAATAAAAAGCCATCCTAGCCGTTTTATACTGTCTTTTATCAATGAGCACGCTTATCATAAGGCTTTAAATATCGTTATAAATGTGTTTTCTTATCATGATGTTTGAAAAAAAAGGATACGATAAACGGTACTTTATAATTGATGCTCTATATAACATGGTAAAAGTGCGCTATTAGATAAAAGGTAAATAAACAGTAACGTTATGATGTCTAATGCTCTTATCTCAGATATGCTGCTTCCTGTGTGGGTGAGCATCAAGCTTGCTGGTGTCACTACCTTGTGCTTGCTGGTGTTCGCAACTCCATTAGCCTATTGGCTGGCAAAGCCGAGTCGTGGTCAGATTATTGGGCGCATCAAAATTATGCTCATGGGCGTGATTGCGATGCCGCTGGTCTTGCCGCCTACAGTGATTGGTTTCTATTTATTGTTACTGTTAAGCCCCAATTTTGGTATCGGTAAGTGGCTGTTGCAATACAATATCAGCGCCTTTGTATTTACCTTTGAAGGACTGGTCATTGGCTCTATTATTTACTCGTTGCCTTTTTTTGTTCAGCCTGTCTACGCGCAATTTTTACGCATTCCAACCAGTGTCATGGAGGTTGCAAGCTTACTGGAACCTAGCCGTTTCAGACGCTTTATACGGGTAGCATTACCCCAAGCTCGTATCGGTATCATCCTTGGCAGCTTAATCAGCTTTGCGCATACCATTGGCGAGTTTGGCGTGGTATTGATGATTGGTGGCAGTATTTCGGGGGAAACCAAAGTGGTCTCCATTGCTATCTATGAGCAAGTAGAAGCATTGAATTACGAAGCAGCACACATGATGTCTGCTATTCTTATCATAATGGGTATGGTCATGGTGGCGCTGATTGCAAGTGTCAGTCGACTCTATCAGCGCCCATAAGCGCACGAGTCAAATTTAAAATTTATGCGGTTTTTTAGCACCTTTATTTTCTTCTTAAGCCTATCTGACTTTCGATTTTTTTGCATACAAAACAAAAAACCCTCATCCAACCGATAAAGTTAGCATGAGGGCTTTATTAATCATATTTAAAAATTCATAACTGTTTAAAAATGGAACTTCACTAAAGCGCTCGCGGCATTCTGCGTTTTGTCACTACCAAATTTATTCTTCCAGTAGCTATATTCCATACCGACTTCTAAGCGGTTATCAATACCCAACACTTCTTGTAAGTTGTATTTTAATTGCGGATTAATATGGATATTATCTTTCACAGAATCATCTTCGCTGTTAAATGCATAGTCAACATAACCATCTATGACAAAGTTATTTTTCTCCCAGCCATAGGTTAAGGTAATCTGTTGATCATCAGCATTGTCCTTATCATTAAACGCATGATATAGCGATGCCGATGCATATTTCATACCCGGAATAGGGACATTTAAATCCGCGCCAACACCTACCAGATAGTTATCTTGACTAAAACCATTACTGTTTGAGCCAAACTCGTACTGCCCCGCTAAATTGACTTGTTTGATAAAGCTGTTATCAAACTTTGCCAGCTTAAGTTTGGGCGCAAGCTCACCATAGGTTTCCTTAAACTCTTTACCTGCCGCATTTTCTTTACCTTGATGGCGATCGACAAAGAAAAATACACCACCCCATGTATGGGTCGAGGCATGCTCTAAAGTAACGGTGGTTAAGGTTTCTTGAGGCACTAGCTCATAATCAGTACCGTAAAGCGCTGAGATACTGGTATCAGTGAAGAGCACTTTTGCTTGAGCGCTGCTCATAGCGCCTAAAGCAGCAATGGCAACAAGCGCATAGGTTAGCTTATTAGTGATTAATGATAGGCTTATAGATGAATGATCACGCACAGTAGTATTCCTTTATTTACAGTCGTTGGTGCCTAGCAACATTGCCATCATGGTTATCATGGCTATAAACGGGGTTTAACTTCCTGTTAAAACGCACCCGTACTGCTAGAGGGAAAAAGGCTATTAGCTTTCAGTAAAAATAAAACGTCATCAAAACAAGCGTCAATGCTGCTGAAACTACAAAGATTTTCTTAATAACTTATTTCAGTAATCCTTATTTCGGCAGCAATTATTAACACTTTGAAACAGTTAAGCATGTTTTATAAGGGCTGACAACTGTATTTTAGCGCCAAATATCAGTAAAAAACGTACTCTAAGTTATTGATATCATCTAAGTTTATGATTTTATTAAAATAACTGACTAAATGGTCAGGAATATTAATTTTGTAAAGGAGGAAGAAATATTGTTACTGTGGTCAATAATCTGATGCTGAAATGCTTGGAGAATTTTTAGACAGAAAAAAACCTCAATTACGTAAATAATCGAGGCGAACTTTGCTTAAACAATAACATCTAAATACAGTCTTAATTATTTGGCTAAGTGGGACAAGAAGCTCGAATTTTCTTATTTGATACTTATTTATCTAGCCATCATCAACTCAACACTGACTTGAAAGTAAGAGTCATCTTTTATAGTAATACTGACCTTGCCATTATGGGCATTGGCGATAGCTTGCACGATAGATAAGCCTAAGCCTGTTCCCGAATGCATCGTATTCGTTTTATCATGACGGTAAAAGCGCTCAAACAGTTTATCAGCCTCTACTTGAGTCAATGGTTGATCTAATCGATTGGTGATCACTACCTTGAAAGATGCAGGATTTAATATAGATAACCTCATATCTTGCTTATCACTCGTGACAGTATGAGGCACAGTGGGGATCTCAATACTAGAGACTTCAATAATAATCACACTGTCACTAGCAGCATAATAAATGGCATTTGACATGAGATTGGCGAACAATCTTTGTAATAAGCTTTCGTCTCCTAGCACAGCTTGGAAGTTGCCCGTCTTTTCAAAAGAGATATTCCGATCTTCTGCGATTAGCTCATAGTAATCAATAAGCTTAGTGAACATTGACTCGGTATCAATCTGATTGAGCTGTGAGTTAGACAGCCCTTTTTGTGTCTTTGCCAGTAGCAGCATATTATTAATCAGCGTAGATAACTGCTCAAGGGTGTCATGCTGATGGTGCAGCTGCTCAACATATTCATGGCTCGCTCGAGGCTTACTTAACATCACTTGGGTTTGAGTGCCAAGCGTCGCCAGCGGAGTACGTAGCTCATGGGCAATATTGTCTGAGAAGCGTGATAACGATTCAAAATTACTTTCCAGCTTTTCCATCATTAAGTTATAAGACTCAGCCAATGGTCGTAGCTCTAAGGGCATATTACTGACCACCACTCTTTCATGTAACTGTTCAGGATTAATACCCTTCATCTTTTGGACGATAGTAGCAAGTGGCGCAAATCCCCAATAGACACTTAATGCGGCAATTGACACCAGTAATAATGTGATCGCGATCAGTATCAAGCTCAGCTGGCGATTAAAATGTATGAGATACTGATGATGAACATCGATAGGCAGCGCAATAAGCGCCAAAGCCTCGTGGTTTGCAATGACCATCGCTCGATAATGTCTACTATTAATCTTAATCATAAACTGCTGATCGCGATAGTCCTGCCGTAGTTGTAATAAGCTAAAGTCGGTCGGTAAATCATGGATGAAATTACTGGGATCGCTGGATAATAATTTGCCATTTTTATCTGATATTAGCGTTTTTAAATCATAATCTAGCCAAGAAGAATGCAGGTGATTGTCATCAATGAGTGATTGGGACTTTGAAGCTGTTAATGGCTCTACTTCCTCGCCCAAGGCAACCATACGTTTGCGCAAATTAAACGCGGCATGAGTAATGATCTCTGAGTCCATTTGCTCAAAGTGCTCGTTAACAGAGCGCTGAACCCATATATAAATAATGACTTGAGAGATGACAACAAATATGGTCAGTAAAAAAACAGTGCGCCATAACAGCGGCCAACGTCGATTCTTAAATTTATATCTCATTTTATTTTGGATCATCTTTGTCATCGTCGCCCACGCCTACAGCCAGCGGCTCTAACCTGTAGCCCATACCGCGTACTGTGTGAATCAGCTTGGTGTCAAAACCATCGTCGATTTTGATTCTTAGACGTCTGATAGCTACGTCAATGACATTGGTATCGCTGTCAAAATTTATATCCCATACTTGCGAGGCAATCACAGTACGTGGCAGTACTTCACCTTGACGTTCTAGGAAAAACTGTAATAAAGCAAACTCTTTGGCAGTCAGTTTGATAAGGGTGTCGCCTCTATATACAGTGCGTTTGGCAATATCCATTTTCAGATCAGCGGTATGGATGACCGTGCTTTTATAGTCCGATTGATTGGCACGACGTAACAGGCTTTTTATTCTAACAATCAGCTCAGCAAAAGCAAAAGGCTTGGTCAGATAATCATCGCCACCAATTTCAATACCTTTGATTCGATCGCTTAAATCATCTTTAGCGGTTAAAAATAAAACAGGCGTATGCTTTCCAGCGGCACGGTAGCGCTGTATCAGCTCAAAGCCACTGACGTCAGGTAGCATAACATCCATCAGCACCACACTAAATTCTTCAGTCATTAGCGCATGATAGCCATCTAGACCAGTCATATAATGATCCACGATGAAGCCAGCCTCAGTTAAGCCTTTATTAATATATTCTCCAAGTTTTTGCTCATCTTCTACTAACAGTACTTTCATCGTCGCCTACCTTCATATCATTATATTTGTCAACAGCGTATCACTAACGTTGTTAGATTATCATCTATATATTTATCAAAAGTCCTTGTTATAACGGCGCTCTATAGATAAAAGCGGATAATGACATTTAGTTCTAATGACAAGCAGATGACAGTATTGTTTTGTTTCTAACAAAAACGTCATGTCTGTGTCATCTAGCTGTCAGCCTCTATTTAGTATTCTAAATCAACGCCACATAGAAGCTTGTCTCTGATATAGGCCGCTTCTATGAGTTAGGCAATTATCTTACTTAAATGATTTATTATTTGAATTCAAAGGGTTTTAAATGAAAAAATATAGTACATTAAAAAAAGCAGCTTTACTTTCAGTATCAATGTTAGTTGGTATGTCAGCGGCCAATGCTCACACCACGAACTTAGATGCTTCTATTCTTAGTAGTTGTGATGCGGTTACTAGTTTTGCAAAGAACGCAGATCATAACGATGCACAAATTTCTAGCGCGCAAATGAAAGGTTATGTCGATGCGAGAGTCGCGTGTCAGGTTCAGCATCAGGATCAACACTTGCAATCTGAAAAATATTTTGTGAAAAATTATAATAGCGAGAAGTAATACTAAAAGATTACTTGGGATATTGAAATCCCAATATGTGAAGATGACAATATTGTAATCTTAATGTCATGTGCCAGTCAGAATGAATAATGTATCATTGGGGCTGGTCTAACTGCTTTACCCTCAATAGCTCTTAATCCAATCAATAGGAATTAATTATGTCGCAATTTAAAGCACTGACTAAATCAATCGCCATTACTGCCATCGCTCTTGTTGTATCAACCTCAGCTCTAGCGCATGACCCTAAAATGCATGCTGAAAAAGATCAAATGAACTGTGAAAAGATGCAAAAGCACATGCAAATGATGGGAAAAATGGATCATAGCAAGATGGACATGAATGACCCTGCTATGAAAGCCATGATGGCCAATATGAGCAAAATGAAGCAAATGTACCAAAAACATTGTGTGACTACTGACAGTAAATCTTAAAAATTTTAGCTCTGTTAACTCACAGCTCCTCTCTAATAGCAGAGAGAAATTAACGGAAATAAGTTTTTAGGAAAATATATGAAGTTTTTATTGGGTGTGCTCTTTACTTTATTTGTGGCAATCGTTGGGATGTTTGCGGTTGTCAGCAGTGGCGTTGTCAACGTGGGTGCAGACCAAGAGCATAGCCCAATGATGTATAGCTTTTTAGAAACTGCGCGCAATCGTTCTATACAAACTGCCAGTAAAGATATTGTGGTACCAGACTTAGAGCAGGTTGACATGATCAGCTCTGGTGGCGCGGACTATAAAGATATGTGTGCAGGCTGTCACTTGTCTCCGGGAGTGGCACAAACTGACTTTAGCGAAAGCTTATATCCGAAGCCGCCCAACTTTACCAAGGCTGATATCGTCAAACGTTATCAAACTGAGGATGGTGCAAAGCAAAGCTTTTGGGCCATCAAACATGGCATTATGGCTTCGGGAATGCCTGCATGGGGCGCCTCCCATGATGACGATAGAATGTGGGCAATGGTCGCTTTTATCAGATCGCTACCTGAATTAGATGAAGCTCAGTACACGATGCTAACCACTCGGATAGATGGCGATATGATGGACATGTCATTTGATGGTGATATGAATATGTCGGATGATGGTATGGGTATGGAGATGTCGGAAGATGGTTCTGGAATGCAGCATTAACCCTGTCTGTATATAGAAGCATCATCATTAAACGTTATCGTTATTAATAATGCAGTACTGAACGGTGCTGCATTTAACGTTTTTAGTTAAGACCACAAATATAGGGTCCAGTTTTTAGAGTATCGAGCATAATAACAGACACTTAAAGGTGATTTGATGAGACATTACATACACGGGTTTTCTAATGGACATCACTGGTTATCCGGTCGTGTCCTTTTATTGATGGCGGTATCAGCACTACCCCTTACACTAGCCGCTTGTAGCCAATCTACTACCAGTGTCTCTGATTCTCAACCAGTAAAGGTTGAACAGTCTGCTACCCAGAATGCACAAGTACAAAACGAAAGTTCGGCTCCGGCAGATGCTCCTGCAATCGACCCGTCATCATTACTCAAAAACGTCTCAGCGACCGTCTATAAAGATGCCAACTGTGGCTGCTGTAAAGAATGGGTAGGCTATGCAAAAGACAATGGATTAAGTGCAACCGCGCAAGATGTGGCAGATGTCTCTTTATTCAAAGATCGCTATGGCGTACCACAGCAAATGCGCTCTTGCCATACCACCGTTACTACCGACGGTTTCGTCTTTGAAGGACATGTCCCTGCTAAACACATGGCTCAGTTCTTAGAAAATCCTCCTATACAAGCCATTGGACTTGCCGTACCTAGTATGCCAGTTGGCAGCCCCGGTATGGAATATCAAGATAAATTCATGCCTTATAAAGTAATGCAGCTTAATAAAGACGGCACCACAGAAGTTTATGCCGCTATTGATTCTCCTCAGCAGCAACTATAATTTTGATGGTTGTTTTGGCTGAGATCTGGATAAATTGAATGTGAGTAGCATTAAAAGCGGCTTAATAAGATTCCCAATCGTAATTGACGTATCGTTAAATATTATAACCATAAGCTTAACCACCATCTCTCAAATTAAATTAGGTCATCATTATGAATAAACAGAACATATTGAACCGCCGACGTTTTTTAACCGGATCCTCCGCTGTCCTTGGCGCCTCCTTGATACCGACCATGGCCAGTAGTGCATTGGGACACTCAAGTCGTTCGGGCAGTCAGGGTGCTACTATCAATAGTGACCAAAACACTCATAAAGTGCCTATATTGACCGGTAAAGAGTTTGACTTATACGTCAGTAAACAGTCCGCTATTGTCAACGGTAAAAAGAGCATGGCAACGCTCATCAATAATTCACTGCCAGCACCGACGTTAAAGATGCGTGAAGGCGATACGGTGGTGATACGTGTTCATAATCAGATGGATGAATCAACCTCTATCCATTGGCATGGACTACTAGTACCGTTTGAGATGGATGGGGTGCCGGGCATTAGCTTTGATGGCATTCCTGCAAACAGCACCTTTACTTATAAATTCAAACTCAAACAATCAGGCACCTATTGGTATCACTCACACAGTGGCTTCCAAGAACAAACCGGTATGCTGGGTGCCATTGTGATTGAACCTAAAGGTCGTGAGCGTCATCCTATCGAAGAAGACCACGTGATCGTGCTCAGTGATTGGACCAGCCGCAACCCGCATAATCTCTTGAAGCTGCTCAAACAGCGCGCCGACTTTGACAACTATCATCTGCCAGACTTCAAGAAGCTACTGTCTGATATCGCTGAAACGGATATGAAAACTGCGTTTGATAAACGCAAAATGTGGAATCAGATGCGCATGATGCCCACTGATTTTACTGACTTGTCGGGCGAAAACACCTTCACCTATCTTATGAATGGCAAAACCACCGCGGCTAATTGGGCACAAATCGTCAAGGCAGGACAGCGCGTTAAATTACGCTTTATCAATGCTTCAGCACAAACCATCTTTGATGTGCGCATACCCGGTCTCAAAATGACTGTGGTGGCAACCGATGGTATTGATGTCGCACCCGTTGCGATTGATGATTTTCGTATTGGCGTGGCTGAGACCTATGATGTCATTGTCACCCCGACCAAAGAGGCGCATACCATATTTGCCCAAAACATAGACCGTTCAGGCTATGTCGCCGCAACGCTTGCCACCAAAGAAGGCGCTCGTGCGCCAACGCCTGCTATGGACAAAATAGAATGGCTCACCATGGCAGATATGATGGGCGCTATGGGTGCTAATGGTTATAAAGCCAAGCATGCCAAAACTGAGTATGACTTCAAATCTGACATGCGTGTGGACAGTCCACGTATGAACCTTGATGATCCCGGTATTAACCTGCGTAACATTGATAGAAAGGTGCTGAACTATAGCCAGCTGCGCTCTGTCGATGAGGCAATATTTGCAGAGCAGCGCAAGCCTACCCGAGAGATCGAGCTACATTTGACCGGTAACATGGAGCGCTATATCTGGGCGTTTGATGGGGTTAAGTTCAGTGAAGCGACACCGGTTAATATTAAGCCGGGTGAGCGCGTGCGCATTACCTTAGTCAATGACACGATGATGAACCATCCGATGCATTTACACGGCATGTGGAGCGATTTGCGCATGCCTAACGGCGAGTTTCAGGTGCGCAAGCATACTATTATGGTGCAGCCGGCACAAAAAATCAGCTTTGATGTCACAGGGGAAGCTGGTCGATGGGCATGGCATTGTCATCTGCTCTATCACATGGAAGCCGGTATGTTTAGAGAAGTGGCGGTCATTTAAGCAAATCTTTGATTGATAGGTGAGAGATGAGATGAAAATACATAAAGTAGGTTTACGGTTCGCTGGGGCATCATCATTGGTACTGCTGGCATCATCATTTGCTAATGCTGCTGACCCGTCCACTGCTAAAAAAGACATGATGATGTCAGGCATGGATCATAGTAGTATGGATATGTCAGGTATGGACATGTCAGATATGGATCACAGCGGCATGGACATGTCGGATATGGATCATAGCGGTATGGATATGTCAGATATGGACCATAGCGGTATGGATATGTCAGATATGGATCATAGCGGTATGGATATGTCAGATATGGACCATAGCGGTATGGATATGTCAGGTATGGACCATAGCGGTATGGATATGTCAGGTATGGATCACAGTGGCATGGACATGTCGGGTATGGATCATGGCAGCATGGATATGTCAGGTATGCAAGGTGGTAAGGCTCCAGCTGATGCACGAAGTTCCGACTACTCAAACGGCGTTCCCTATGGACAGTATGGTAAGCCTATGATGATGGGTGATATGCCATTATGGGGCGTTTCTGTAGATGATTTAGGTTATCAGTTTGATGACGATCAGATTAATTATGAGGTTGGTGCTTGGTATGGCGTAGATGAGCGCCGCCTCTCTTTACGCAGCGAAGGTAGTATTAAGACCGAAGGTGATAAAGAAATTGATAGTCTGACCTCACTATCTTACTGGAAGCCGCTAAGTATCTTCTGGAATGGCGAGGCCGGTGTTGCTTATGATACCGAAAATGACAAACCTGCCATTATGGCGGGTATTGTCGGTACTATGCCTTACTTTATTGAAACCGATGCCAGAGCTTATCTGTATTCTGATGGACAAGTTCGATTGGACCTTGGCGCAGAATACGAGTGGCGTTTGAGCCAGCACTGGGTTGTGATACCGGAAGTAGGACTAACAGCCTTTAGTAAAAAAGACAGCGACAATCATATTACCAAAGGTTTTAACGAGATGGATGCTGAAGTGAGGCTCACTTATGAGACATTCAGTCGCCAACTTGCGCCTTATGTGGGTGTGAGTTATGAGACAGCGCTTGGTAGTGCTCGAGATCAGCGTCGTCAACATAATGAATCAGTTGATAGCAGTAGTTTGACTGCGGGGGTTAAATTCTGGTTCTAATATTATTAATGTAATAGGAGATATACTATGAATGCTTCAGATCAAAACAACATGAATCATCAACAGGGCATGAACCCTTATATCAAGTTCACCCTGATGATAGTGACGTCTACGATTGTGATGTACATCATGATGTATTTCAATACCTATGAGTGGGATCACATCTACTTTAGCGAAACCCGAGCTTATATGGCGCTCTACATGGGTGCGGGTATGGCGGTCATTATGCTCGCCTTTATGGGTAATATGTACAAAAAAACCAAAGTTAATTTGATGGTTTATGGACTAAGTGTGTTGATGTTTGCCGTTGGGATATGGGGCGTGCGCTCTCAAGCAACGGTCGATCAAGTCGATTGGATGCAAGCGATGATACCACATCACTCGATTGCTATTTTGACCAGCTCAAGAGCAGATATCGAAGATCCTAGAGTGCAACAGCTCGCTGACGATATTATTAAAGCGCAAAAGCGTGAAATCGCTGAGATGCAAGCGCTGATCGAAGAGCTGGAATAGACACTGATGTATGTAAATATAGTCAATCTTAGATAAAACCGATACAATGTTTATAATCAATTCATTTAGTGAAATAAACCGTGACCTATTCAATCGACTTTCGCAAACAAGTACTGCGTAGCATTAAAGACGGCATGACCATTC
>NZ_CAJHAV010000016.1:0-69770 GCF_904846475.1 Psychrobacter sp. LFX-11D | reverse complement strand
GGCTAAATGAGCACCGTAAGTTACGGTTTATTAAAGACTTTTTAGCATCAAAGTCACTCAAATAGCATGAATTATGTCCATTAGCGACTACCTTCTACTTTTTAGCATGAATTTTGTCCATTACACCAGTTAATCGAATTATTCAGTTGGACTTTTAATAGTAGTAATTAATATTTTTCCTAAGACAAAATATTAATAAGATATCCTTGTTCAACACTAGTTCATGGTAAGTTAAACAAGGAGGAGTAAGACAGAAAGATAGACAAAACGAGAGCTACAGAATGTAAAGAGATCGTTTATAAAATGAAAAAACTAGCGACCCATAGCGGTAGTGGTCATCAGCCATACTTCTGCTAATGGGGTATCCGTTTGACTAATTTTGGTCACTAAGCTGGCACCAAGCCATGCAAAATACCAACGTTTTGCCATACTCTCAGCCGCTACGTTAGCGGGATGAGGCACAGAACCGTCTGCCCAGCCGGCTTTGATTTGAGTTGCAAGCCATGTAATCGTTTGCTGATAGCCCGCATATAGGACTTTACGCATTGGCTCCGACATATCTGACACTTCAGCGCTAAGCTTTACCACCAAACATTTCTCATGAGCGCAGCCGCTTTGCTGCGTGTCATACCAGTTTTGGAAATAGTCATACAATTTCTGCTGGGCACTAACGTCTTGTGAACCAATAGTATCAAGGCGCTGCTTATACTGGGTAAAGTAGTGGCTGATAATCGCCTCGCCAAAGGCTTCTTTTGACGCAAAATAATGATAAAAAGAGCCTTTGGGCACGCCTGCCGTATCTAATATTTGTTTAATACCAACTGCGGTAAAGCCTTTTTGTGCGATGAGCTTATAGCCCGTCGTTAACAGATGGTCTCTGGTGTTCGATAATGCAATATTAGATAGCGAACTATCTGGTTGAGTATGTTTTATAGCATTGGGTATAGACATGTGACTTATGTTCTCCTTAGAGAGACTAATTATTTAAGATGGTTTAACAAATTTATAAGTATTAATTGGCAAGTTACGTTTGTTCAACAAACAACAGGTTTAAAAGATTCTAATTTTTATAGCGTTTATGTTAGCATTAGACCAGTCGTCTATCAAGTTACGTTTGTTATTGTATGCTGCTATTGCTTATTAAACGTGTTACGGAATCTGATAGACGGCCATGATACGTTATAGCCACACTCTAATAATATTATTAAATAAAAAATAGGAACAATTATGTCAATAGAAACTAAAAATACGCAGGTAAATGTTTATACAGATTTTCATTTGCAATATATATCAGGCGAATGGAAAAAGGGTGATGACGATAGTATCAATACTAATACCAATCCGTTTAACGGTGAAACCTTGGTTGAGATTCAACAAGCAACGGATAAACAACTTGATGAAGCTTATCAAGCTGCCAGTGAAGCGCAAAAACAGTGGGCAAAGCAAACTCCGAACGAACGTGCTGCTATCCTTTATAAAGTAGTTAGTATCTTTGATCAGCGTCAAGATGAGATTGTCGATTGGCTCATTAAAGAGTCGGGCAGTACCCGTATTAAGGCGATGGTCGAGTTTAGCAGTGCGCGGGCGATTACCCTTGAAGCCGCAAGTTTCCCTAATCGGGTGCATGGTGAGATTCGCCCGTCGAACACACCGGGTAAAGAAAACTTTATCTATCGTGAACCGATGGGTGTGATTGCCGTGATTAGCCCATGGAACTTCCCATTACATCTAACCCAGCGCTCTATTGCGCCAGCATTGGCACTAGGGAATGCCGTAGTGTTAAAGCCTGCTAGTGATACACCGATTACTGGTGGGTTGCTGCTTGCAAAAATATTTGAAGAAGCCGGTTTGCCAAAAGGATTACTAAACGTCGTCGTTGGTAGCGGTAGTGAAATTGGCGATGCGATGGTCACCCATCATGTTCCGAGTTTGGTTTCCTTCACCGGTTCAACCTCTGTAGGTAAGCATATCGGTGAGTTGGCAAATGGCGGCGACTATATCAAGCAAGTGGCGCTAGAGCTAGGTGGTAACAGCCCATTTGTGGTGCTAAAAGACGCTGATATTGAGCAAGCCGTAAAAGCTGCTGCCTTTGGTAAATTCTTGCATCAAGGTCAGATCTGTATTGCGATTAACCGTATCATTGTCGAAGATGATATTTATGACGATTTCGTTACGCGTTTTGTGGCACACGTTAAGACCTTGAATGTTGGCGATCCTAGCAAAATTGATACGGCAGTCGGTCCGATTATCAATGAAAAACAAGTTGAGTCGCTAAAAGAAAAAATCGCTAAAGCGCAAGATGAAGGCGCAAAAATGCTATTAAGTGGTGAGATAAAAGGTCAAGTGGTGCCACCGCATGTCTTTAGTGAAGTAACGCGTGAGATGGACTTGTCGTGTAATGAAGTATTTGGTCCTTTGGTTGGTATTATTCGTGCCAAAGATGAAGACGATGCGCTGTCGATTGCTAATGACTCTATGTATGGCTTATCGAGTGCAGTGTTTACCCAAGATATGGCAAAAGGCTTGCGCTTTGCTCGTGATATCAAAGCTGGCATGACCCATATTAATGATATCTCAGTGAATGATGAAAGCAACGCGCCATTTGGCGGTGAGAAAAACTCGGGTATCGGACGCTTTAATGGGGAATGGATACTAGAAGAGTTTACTACCTTGCATTGGATTTCAGTGCAGCATACGCCGCGCGATTATCCTTTCTAAATAATTTGGATTAAATTTTTACTATAAAAAAAGACTGCCTTCGGGCGGTCTTTTTTTATAAAATCAGGATGATTTTATTTTTTTATTTAACATGAAAGCCTAGCAATCCCTGTATTTCTTCAATAGTCATATGTCTGATAAGCGCTTGTTCCTCAACGGTTAGGCGATTCGTATGTTCTTTTAACATGCTATAAAGACTGCGTGCAATCTCAGATGTCGTGGCATAATACATCTGCGGTTCTTCTTTGGTCAGTTTTATCAAAAATTTATCAATTAATTTGCGTTTGTGAGTAGCAGCGTTTTCTTCGGTTTTTTCAGTCATGATATTCTCCTAGGGATAAATCATTTAAGCAGTCGGCTTACTTATAGTCAATGAGTGTATTGAAAGTGGTGAAGCGTCAAGTAGGGTTGAATCTATCTGTAAGCTGCCCTAGATTGTCTTACTTATCTAAGACAGCCCCTAAAATTATTATCTTACTTTATAATGAATGGCACGCTAAACCATATCAAAGGTAATATCCTATAATGACCACGACCATTTTTGCTACCCACCATTATAATTATCCGCAAAATTTTATCGAGATGAAACCCAAGATTACGCGGCTTGAACAGGCCATTAAGAAGCTTGAAGCCAATTTGATAAATGCGGATACTGAGGTATTAGCGCAAAGGCTTGCCAGTCATTTAGGGTTTCAAGTAGATTATGCCAGTGAGCTTAATGGCAATCAGCTATTGGCCGCCACGACTATTGAGGGTAAGGTATTGGTGATAGCCGGTGCCGGTTCTGGCAAAACCAAAACTCTGACTTATAGAACCAGTTACTTGATAGAAAACGGCGTGTCGCCAAAAGAGATTTTACTATTAACCTTTACTCGTAAAGCAGCCAACGAAATCAAAGGTCGTGCTAGAGCTTTGCTAGCAAGCACACCATCTTTTGCCCAAAGGTTAAATAAGGATTTGGTAGAAGATAAATTGCCAAAAAATAAAGCCCTGAATGACATTACCAGTGGCACTTTTCACTCTTTTTGTAATATGCTATTGCGTCAATACTCAGGTCTGCTTGGTATTAATCCGAGATTTACCATTCTAGATACAGGCGACAGTGAAGACGCTATCGATTTAATTCATAAGGAAAAAAAGTATCCGACCAAAATAACCAATCAGGCATTTCCGCGCAAAAAAACGTTGCAAAACATCTTTTCAACCTCTAGAAATCGCCGTATTCATATCCGAGGTTTAATCGAAAACAGCTATCCTGATATTGCCGTGCATATTCCTGTTATTGAGCAATTGGCCATTGACTTTCATGAGTACAAGCGTGTCAATCATTTATACGATTTTGATGACATCATTAGCCAAGTGGTGCGTCATTTAAAGACTAATGATACCTTTCGCCAACTGCTACAAAAGCAATATCGTTATGTCATGGTTGATGAATATCAAGACACCAATATTCCGCAAAAAGAGCTGATTGACCTCATCTGTGCGCCTACGTCAGTGTCGCTAATGGTCGTTGGTGATGACAACCAAAGTATTTATGCCTTTCGCGGCGCCAATTATGAAAATATTTTATTATTCGGAGAGGGTTACCCTGAAGCCAAGCTGATTAAACTTGAGCAAAACTATCGTAGTACGCCAGCAGTGCTTGATTATATCAATGCTCTGTCTGCTCAGATCACCTTGGGTTACCAAAAGCAGCTGTACTCTGGTGTTTCTATAGAAGGCGTAAAGCCAGTATTTCGCCGACTTAGCGATGAAAGCAAAGAAGCAAAGTATATTGCTGATAGAATTATCGAATTAAAAACAGACTATGATTATCAAGACTTTGCGGTATTGTGCCGAACCTCCTTTCAATCTAACTACGTTCAGCTAGAATTTATGGAACGTAATATCCCGTTTATCGTGGTGGGCGGTATTCGTTTTATTGAACGGCGCCACATTAAAGACGTCTTAGCATTTGCCAAGATACTTTATAACCCAAATGACACCATTGCATGGCACCGTATTTTGACCTTATTCAAAGGGGTAGGGTCAGTGACTGCCACACGCTTGACCCAAGCAATCAATGCCGACAACAATTCCTTTGAGCCGTTATTAACCACAAAGTTTGCCAAAAAAAGCACCCAACTTGAGCCACTTTATCAGATGCTAAGTAAATCCAGCCAAGCAGAGTCGGTCGAAGCCATTATTGAGCTAATTCTAGATTTTTATATGCCCGTTTTAAAAATCAATGAAGACAATTGGCGCGAGCGTAGCGAAGACTTCCGTGTGCTCAAAAATCTAGCGTTAGAGCATGATAGCCTAGATAAATTTTTAGAAAATCTGGCACTTGATCCACCTAATGACTCGGTTGCCACTGCAGGTGAGCCTGAAAAAGGCGAAGAAGGTATCGACAAAAATAGGGACAAAGTGACCATTTCGACCATTCATAGTGCCAAAGGACTTGAGTGGCCGGTGGTATTTGTTAACTCTTTAGTAGATGGTATGACGCCACATTACCGCTCGCTCAGTGATTTTGAAGAGTTGGAAGAGGAGCGTAAGCTGTTTTATGTCGCCTGTAGTCGCGCTAAGAGCAGGCTGTTTTTAACGGCGCCAGACTATTTTTCGAGCTATTCAGGCTATTTTGATAAAGTGTCACGGTTTATTGCTGAAATACCTTCCGATAAGATAACAGTTGTAACGGTCAAACGGCCCTTAGAAGAGAGTGATGATCCGGTTTGGTGGTGATAAAAAACGCTATAAAAGCTGGCAAAATAGCTTAAAAAATGACTTTTGTTTTATAGTTGGCTATCATTATTCCTATCAAAAATACCTTAGATAAAATAGTATAACGGAAAGTATGGAATAGTAAAAATATTTATTAGATAAGGGTTTAAAATGTTTCTCAATGCGTTACTATGACTACCTTGTCCGTTATATTCATCTATTCGACACTCTGTATCAAAGCCATAAAAAGGGATATGTTATGCGTCATGAAGTTATCGTTATCGGTGCAGGTATGGTTGGCACATCGGTTGCTTGGCATCTACAAAAAAACAATGCTGAAGTTTTGCTTATAGACAAAAAGTTACCAGGCTCAGAGACTTCATACGGCAATGCTGGCTTGATTCAGCGCGAGGCGATTCATACGCATCCGTTTCCGCGCCAGCTGACTGAGATGATACGTGTATTGCCGAACCAAGGTACTGATATTCGCTATCGTATACCAGCTATTCTTCGTTATCATCAAGCGCTGCTGCAATACTGGAAATATTCTACACCTGCTTCAGTCAAAAAAATCGAAGGCGAGTGGCAAACACTGATTGAGCATTGCACAAGTGAACATCAAACCATGATTAGCGCTTCTGGTGCAGACGAGCTCATTACGCGCGATGGCTGGTTGCAATTACATCGCTCTGAAGATACCTTTAAAGAAGCCATTGCGCTCGCTATTGATGCACGCAATCAAGGTGTTGAGCACAATGTACTGACGGTAGACGAATTAAAAGTCATGGAGCCTAGCGCCAATTTTGACGAGTTCGTCGGCGCAATTCATTGGTTGAATTCTTGGCAGGTCTCAAACCCAAGCTTTCTTGTTAAAGCCTATGCAAAAAACTTCCAAGAAATGGGCGGAGTAATTAAAGAGACTGGCGTTCAAGAAATCGTACAAGAAGATGGCGGCTGGAAAGTTATCACCGATACCGATACCTTTTATAGTGATAAGTTAGTCATCGCAGCAGGACCTTGGTCTAATGATCTCATCAAGCCGCTTGGTTATGATTTACCATTATTCCCGATGCGTGGCTATCATCAGCATTTTAAAGTCAATGAAAAAAACACTATCCATCACAGTATGTTTGACATGGATAAAGGTTTTGTCATGGGACCGATGCAGCAAGGTATCCGTATTACTACCGGTGCGGAAATGACTACCATGAATGCGCCAAAGAATTTTGGACAGTTAAAGACCGTGCTCAAGCTGGCGCGAAAAATATTGCCATTAGAAGATGCAGTTGAGAGCGAAGCATGGGCGGGCTCACGTCCTTGTATGCCAGATATGAAGCCAGTTATTGGTCCTGCAAGCAACCATGAAAAATTGTGGTTTGCCTTTGGTCATAGTCATCAAGGTTTCACATTAGGACCGATGACCGGTCGTCTGGTTGAAGAGATGATTCATGAAAAGCCGCTACTGGTCAACATTGAGCCATTTAGTGCCAATCGCTTTTCTCAATAACGCACGTAGCCTGTAAATACACATCTATAAGGATAAAGAGTAATGAAAAAGTTTCATAGCAGTGAGCGCATGAGTAAGATTGTGGTGCACAACAAAACTGTTTATCTATGTGGTCAAGTGGGTAACGCTGAAGATGATATCAAAGCCCAAACCTTAACTTGCCTAGAGAAGATCGAAAGCTTGTTGCAAGAAGTTGGTAGTGACAAATCAAAGCTATTAATGGCGACCGTCTGGGTGAAGAGCATGTCGGATTTTGCGGCAATGAATGAAGTGTGGGACAAGTGGTTTGAAGGTGTACAACCACCAGCCCGTGCTTGCGGTGAATCTGCGTTGGCACGTCCTGAGCTATTGGTTGAGATTACAGCTATCGCTGCTGAATAAATACCAGTACCTGCTGCTTAAAACTGAATAATGATGAGAGGGCGTGATATGACTATCACGCCCTTTTTAATGAGTAACGTATGCAAATAGTCTATAATTAACCTCGTTGACAGTATTGACAGTTATCTGATGAGCAGCAAAAAAAGGTTATAAAAAAATGATTAATAATAAAATTTATCACTCAATTTATGTGTTGGCAGAAAAGCTATTAGAAGCAGACAGTACCAATGATAAAGAGACATTTGATACGCTGTATGTACAGCTAAAAGACTTGTGCATTGAAAATGAGAAAGGCAATAAGGATCATCCAGAGCAGTGGGAGACATTGGCAGATTTTACGGAAGATTTGGATGAGGCATTAGTTATTTACCAAAAAGCCTTGGATAAAGCAGCAGCGATTCAATCAAAAGAGCATTTATCATCGATTGCCTTTTCAATGGCTGAGCTACAGAGCGAGCTTGGACAGACAGAGGCAGCGATTCAAAGCTTACAGAGTGCTAAAATTACTGCCAGTAAGCTCGACGATAAAGCATTCAAAAGTGAGATAAATAAGATGCTTGCCAGATTATTAGCTGAGCAATCTTAGTTATTGCCATTTCTTATTTAAAAAACGCCTTTGTTATTTAAAAAAGTGGCGCTGCCAACGCCAACAGAGACATTTTGCATTATAGAATAACTCTATTGTTCTTATCGTCCTGTCCATATGGCAGAACGCTTTTCGATAAAGGCGTCAATCCCTTCACTTACATCATCCGCCATCATATTGCAGCTCATCACCTCGCTGGCATACTCGTAAGCATCTGCCAATTCCATATCCAGTTGCTTATAAAACATTGTTTTGCCAGTTTTAAGAGCGACTGAAGATTTATTGGTAATAGCGTCTATCAGAGACTGTAGCATCTGGTCTAATTGCTCAGCGCTTGCCACACGATTGATCAGTCCCTGCTGTAGTGCAGTGTGGGCATCTATAAATTCACCAGTAATCAGCATCTCAAATGCTTGCTTGCGAGATAGGTTGCGACTGACTGCCACCGCAGGGGTAGAGCAAAATAACCCTACATTGATACCAGAGGTGGCAAATTTGGCATTGTCTGAGGCAACAGCTAAATCACAGGCTGCGACCAGTTGACAACCAGCAGCGGTAGCGATGCCTTGTACTTTGGCAATGACAACTTGCGGCATTTGATTGATGGTAAGCATCATCTGACTACATTGCTCAAATAAAGCGCGCTGAAATGCTTCATCTGGATTGGTACGCATCTCTTTTAGATTATGACCAGCACAAAATGCCTTGCCATTTGCGGCAATCACCAGCACTTGTATGGTTTTGTCTTGGGCAATATTATCCAGCTCCGCTTGCATAGCAGCTAGCAACTCAACAGATAAAGCATTGAATTGTTTGGAACTGTTAAGTGTCAAAGTTACAACACTGCCTGAATTTTTTCTAATAACCAATGGCTCATTGGTGTTCGTCGAGGGAGTCACTGATTGAATGGGGTTAAATTGGGTCATTTATCGTCCTTGATAATGGGTATTTAAACTTAGTGTAAAAGCGCAAAAGCTAATTAAATAATAACCCAAATAGTAGCATGCTTAATTAGTTAAGCAATATCTCTGTGATACTGAATATAGCCCATATAAAAATAGCGCCCTTATCATATAAGAGCGCTATTTTTATGTTTTAAAGGCAATCGTTTCAAAGCGTTAATTACTGTTAGCGCCCTTTAGTAAGCGCCTTCACTGTAAATCAGCTCATAGCTATGGCTGTATATCTCAACGATATTGCCAAACGGATCTTCCATATAAATCATACGATATGGCTTTTCTCCAGGGTAGTAATAACGAGGTTTTTCCATCCGCTTTTTACCCCCTGCGGCAACCATACGTTCGGCTAGCTCTTCCACATTAGGATCTTGAACACAGAAATGGAAGATACCTGTTTTCCAGTATTCAAAGTTATTGTCAGGGTCTTCTTGATTTTTGAATTCAAAAATCTCTACACCAATACGGTCGCCAGTCGATAAATGAGCGATACGAAAACTGCCCCAACCTGCACCAAAGACTTCGGTACACATCTCACCAATAGCACTGTCATCTTCAGTAATTTCAGTCGGCTTCATTATGGTATACCAACCCATCACTTCAGTATAAAATTTGACAGCGGCATCGAGGTCAGGTACTGAAAGACCAATATGTGAAAAGCTTCTTGGATAAACATTATTCATGATTTGTACTCCTTTTTGATATGGGAGTAGTTTACAAAGTTATGTCTATTACGTAAAATTATTGTTTATTATAAAGATAAGTATGTATTGTAATGATTAATACCACATGGCTACGTACCTTTTGCACCTTGGTGGAAGTCGGACATTTTACTCAAACGGCTGAACGTCTATATATGACGCAGTCAGGGGTTAGTCAGCATATACGTAAGCTTGAGAATCAGTTGGATATTGACTTGCTGATTCGTCAAGGTAAGCAGTTTTCATTGACAGATGCAGGTGAGCAGCTTTATCGAGAGGCAGAGGATATCTTGCAGCGCTTATCACGCTTAGAGCAGCGTATCGGTGACGATCCGTATTATGAGGGACTGGTTCGAATTATGTCGCCTGGCAGCGTTGGGTTAAAGCTCTATCCTAAGCTGTTAACATTACAAGAGCAGCATCCACAGCTGGTGATTGATTACCGTTTTGCCCCCAATACAGATATAGAGCAGGCGCTCTCCAAGCATGAGATTGATATAGGTTTTATGACAACTATCTCGGATGATGAGACGGTCAGCTGCAAGCCGGTGGCTCAAGAAGCGCTACTACTGGTGACACCAGTCACGATGATGGAGCCTAGCTGGGAAGCACTTACCAAGCTTGGATTTATTGATCATCCTGATGGCGCACATCATGCCAGTTTGCTGTTGAGCGCCAATTATCCTGAATTTGGACACATCAATGACTTTATTAAAAAAGGCTTTTCTAATCAGATAGGTATGATTTTAGAGCCGGTAAGTAGGGGGCTTGGATTTACCGTATTACCAGCGCACGCAGTTGCCGCGTATCCAAACCCGCAGCTGCTTAAATGTCATCAGCTGCCAGTCTCAGTTAGTGAAACCCTGTACTTTGCTGTACGCCGCCAGCAGGTACTGCCGAATAGGATGCAAATCGTCCTCAATGAGGTAAAAAAATGGCTATAACAGCGTCTAATAGAGTATCTTAAGTAGCCGTATAAAGCCTACTTGATACTTTGACCCAGTTTTATTGCCGCAGCAATATTGGTGGCAGTGATTTCAACATTATGATAAGCATTTTTAAAGATGTTCTCGATGGACTCTAGCTTTTGGATACTGGGCATGATGACATCAAACTGACTGGTTTGAGCCGGTTTTAGTCCATCAACACTGCCACAAATCGCAATCACTGGCGTATGGCGGGCTTTGGCAATGTGACTAATGCCGCCAGCTACTTTACCCATGGCAGACTGAGCGTCAAGCTTGCCTTCACCAGTAATAACCAAATCTGCATCGGCAATGTGCTGTGATAGGTTGGTAACTTTTGCCACTGTATCAAAACCTGATTTCAGCTCAGCTTGGCAAAAGCTCATTAACGCATAGCCAAGACCACCTGCTGCGCCAGCACCCGCTATCTCTTGATAATTTTGATAGCCATGCTGCTCACATACACCTGCAAAATGATTCAATGCTTGGTCCAAATCATTGACTTGCTGTAGACTAGCGCCTTTTTGAGGACCAAATATTGCACTGGCACCCAATTCGCCACATAGAGGATTGGTCACATCACAGGCTACTTCAAATACTGTCTCCAACACGCTAGTATGGAAGCTTGTCGCATCTAATCGTTGCAAGTTGGCAAGCGCGCCGCCGCCTTGGGCTAATGTATGGTCATCACTATCATGAAACCTCATGCCAAGTGCGGTTAGCATACCAAGTCCTGCATCATTGGTGGCACTACCACCAAGACCGATAATAATACGTTTGACACCTTCCCTTAAAGCATCTGCAATCAGCTCGCCAACGCCATAGCTGCTCGCGATGACTGGATTGCGCTCTGCCACAGTCAAGAGATGTAAACCACAAGCTTGAGCAACTTCGATGACCGCAGTTGCATCAGGCAGTAATAAATATTTTGCGCTAATCGGTCGCATTAAAGGGTCATGGACGCGCACTTCTTTCCAGCGGCCACCTAGCACGTAAGACAATACTGCAGAAGTCCCTTCACCGCCATCTGCCATAGGTAGCAGTTTATAGTCAGCATCTGGAAACACTTGGCTGAAGCCAGATTGAATGGCGCGGCAAACATCCAGTGCTTCTAAGCTTTCTTTAAATGAGTCGGGAGCAATTAAAATTTTCATGAATGTCTCTTTGAATCTCTTTAAATAAATACCAAGGTTAATAACCAAATAAAGATGATGCTGGTCACGCCCTGAATACCAGTCGCCATAGAATGGGCTTTATAAGCCTGTGCCACACTCATACGACTAAACTGGCTGACAATCCAAAAAAAGCTGTCATTAGCGTGCGAGATAGTCATCGCGCCTGCACCAATTGCCATCACACAAAATACGCGACCAAGCTCACTATCGAGACCTATTTGACCCAATAGTGGTGCGACCATCGCAGAGGTGGTTACCAAGGCAACAGTAGTTGAGCCTTGTGCTGTTTTTAGTGCAGCAGAGACGATAAACGGCATAAAAATACCAAGTCCCAAAGCGGATAAAGTCGTCCCTAAATAATCGCCAATTGGTGTGACCTTTAGCATAGCGCCAAACGCGCCGCCAGCGCCAGTGATTAAGAGAATAGGCGCTGCGACCACCAGACCTTGAGAAATACTATCGCTGATTTGCTGTGTTTTTTGTTCAGTATTGATGAGTAAAAATGATAGAAACAAACCAATCAGTAGGGCTGTCAATGGATTGCCAATAAATACCAAGATATCTGTTATGGTACTTGTACCAAATGGCGTACTAGGTAAGTTAGCAACAGACGATAAGCAAATCAAGACAATAGGCACGATAATAGGTAAAAATGCCATGGTTGCCGACGGTAGCTTACTATAGTCGTCGCGAGTTTTCATGTTATTCGGCACAGTCGCAGCTGGCGCGTCGATTGCATCAATATTGTCAGGAGTGGCATTCAGGAAGCGATTGGACCATAACCAACCGGCAAGTACGGCAACAGTTGTCACAACTACACCGACCATGATGACCAAGCCCAAATTTGACTCAAGTCCCAAGTTTCCTGCTGCTGCAATTGGACCGGGTGTCGGTGGTACAAAGGTATGAGTGGCATATAAGCCAGTTGCTAAGGCAATACTCATCGCCACGCTTGATACTTTTAAGCGCTCAGCCAAAGACTCTTTTAACGAGTTTAAAATAATATAGCCTGAATCGCAAAACACTGGTACAGATACCACGGCACCTACGATAGACATCGTCAAAGTAGGGAAGCGTGGTCCCAAGACTTTAATGACTGTCTCTGCCATCACAATGGCGGCACCTGTTTTTTCAAGGATTAAGCCGATAATGGTACCAAATACAATGACCAGACCGATATACCCTAAGATACCGCCAAAGCCATCAGAGATAGTTTTGGCGACCGTATTAAGCGGTACTTGGTAAAACAGTGCGACCAAGAAGGCAGATAATATCAATACTAAAAAAGGATGCCACTTGAGTTTTGCGGTGGCAAAAATAATAAAAAGAATGGTCAGCACCAGCCAAAATACGATCATCACTATCTCTATATAGTTGTTAATGTCTTATGAAAAATTATGAGGCTCATGCAGCGTGCACTTCATAAAGCATCAATAGTCATATGAATTTTTAAAGGGGCATATTCTATAGTAAATCTACGTTGCTAGGAAATCTATTCGGCTCATATTTGATTTTATTCATGGTAAAGCTGAGATACTCTGCTAGTATGTGGGTTTTGTTTGACATGTACCAGATTTAGGATACTTCCTTTGAACATATTTAATGCCCCGATAATTCCCAATATCGAAAATAATTTGCTACGCCAGCAGCTAGAGCAAATCATTGACCAGAAGACCAAACCAATTGGCGCACTTGGACGTTTAGAGACGCTCGCTCTGCAGTTAGGTATGATTCAAGGCACAATTATGCCAAAGATTGAGCAACCTCAAATTCGAGTATTTGCCGCCGATCATGGTTTAACCAAGCATGGCACGTCTGCGTATCCTAGTGCAGTCACTGCACAGATGGTTTATAACTTTTTGCAAGGCGGCGCTGCCATCAATGTCTTAGCACGTCAGCATAATATTGAGCTAAAAGTAGTCGATGCTGGGGTAGATGCGGATTTTGATGCTCATCCGCAACTGCTAGATTATAAAATTCGACATGGTAGCCGTGATGCACTAACAGAAGCTGCGATGACACAAGTAGAATGTTTAGCTGCGTTAGAAAGCGGTATGAACGTGGTTAAGAACATGGCGGGTAATCTATTGATTGTCGGTGAAATGGGCATCGGTAATACCTCAGCGGCAAGTCTTTTGCTAGCGAGACTTGGCGACTTGTCTATTGCTGATTGTATCGGTCGCGGTACAGGACTCGATGATGCAGGCTTGCAGCATAAGGCAAATATCTTAACGCAAGTATTAGAGCGTCACAGTGAAGTACAAGCGCCGTTCGATGTGCTTGCTGCATTAGGCGGGCTTGAGATTGCTATGATGGCAGGCGCGCTGATGCAGGCTGCCAGTGAACGTCGTATTTTGTTAATCGATGGTTTTATTGCTAGTAGCGCATTATTGGTCGCTGAGCGTTTAGAGCCGGGCGTTGCTCAATATGCTATCTTTGCTCATCACTCAGTTGAACCAGGGCACGCGCATTTATTAAAACTGCTGAATGCTAAGCCATTACTTGATATGGGTATGCGCTTAGGCGAGGGTAGTGGTGCGGCATTAGCGTATCCACTATTACAATCTGCCTGTGCCATTATCAATGAGATGGCAAGTTTTAGTGATGCTGGTATCAGTGAGCAAAGCAAGTGATGCAAAGTTCATCCTCAAAGCTGTCTGTATTGCAGCGCCTTCGTTATGAAGCCCGATTGATATTGGTTGCTGTTCAGTTTTTAACCCGTATATCCGTCCCGTCTTTTAGCCATTATGATCCGCAGTGGCTGCACCAAAGCAGCCGTTATTTTCCAGCGGTAGGCTTACTGATAGGTTTGCTTTGTGCTGGCGTGTTTTGGCTTAGCAGTCTCTTATTCATACCGCTAGTTGCGGCAGTGATAAGTACGGCTTTTGGTATCAAGTTAACAGGTGCTTTTCATGAAGATGGACTTGCCGATAGTTGCGATGGGCTAGGTGGCGGACTCACTCGCGAGCGCACTTTAGAGATTATGAAAGACTCACGCCTAGGCACGTATGGCGTATTAGGTTTGGTCTCAGCGCTATTGCTTAAAATCAGCTTACTTACTGCGATGCCAATACCCGTTGCTATCGTTGCACTCATTATTGGGCATACTGCGTCACGTTTATTTTGTATTAGTTTACTGACGCTATTGCCTTATGGCGGAGAGATTGAACATGCCAAAGCAAAACCGATGGCACAGCAGCTGACACCATTACAAGCTATATATAGCAGTGGTTGGCTAATATTGGCTATTACTTTGGTCACACTGGTTTTCCCTAATACCATGCAACAGATTGGTATTTGGCAATGGTTATTGGCTTTATTGCTAGGCATAGGCGCGACAGATTATATGCGGCGCTTATTACATAGACGTTTAGATGGTTATACGGGTGATGGCTTAGGAGCCACGCAGCAGCTTAGCGAAATTGCTATTTATATTGGACTGGCCGCTTCATTGCCCTTAATTTAAGCCAAAGCGTTAAAAATGATGCTAAGAAAGGATACTCGCACTCATGATTATGTATATTTGGCGTCATCCAAAACCAGTTACGGCTGGTGGTCTCTGTATTGGACAGACAGATGTAGAGGTCGATAAACGTAAACTAAAACGCCTTGCCAATAAAATACAGCGCTTTGTACGTCTACAACAATTACCAAAAGTGATTTGGGTTAGCCCCTTACAGCGTTCACTAAAGGTCGGGGAAATATTGGCACAGCGCGGTTTTGAGTGTCGAGTCGCACCTGAATTGGCTGAGATTCATTTCGGTGATTGGGATGGTCAGTCTTGGAAACAGATTGAGAAACAACAAATTGATGAATGGTGCAATAATTTTGCCCACTTTGCGCCTGATCATGGTGAAAATTTGCAACAGCTGTTTAATCGAGCGGAGAGCTGGTTGGATAAAATTGCAGTTGAGCAAAAAGATCATCCAGTATTAGCCATCGGTCATGCTGGTTGGATCAATGCCGCTAAGATGATCGCGACTGGTCAAGAGGTACCAAACCTTGCAATTAACTGGCCACACTCTGTAGGATATTTATCCTGTAGTCGTATTGATATTTAACCAAAAAAAATGGTCATTATAATGACCGTTTTTAATATTTAATTATAGTTTAAAAGTGTTGAAATGCGACTGACAGTCATTTGATAGATCATTAATCTTCTCAAAACATGCTCTCTCAGTTTCTGCTATAGCCGAATCAAAGCTCACATAAATGCCTTTGTCATCTAAGGTCGCATACCAATGGTCAGTATTATTATCGGTTAATATTTGGAAGTATTTATTATTAACGATTCTACCAACCTTATAAGTTTTGCCTTCGGTATAAAAGTCATTGCCTTGAGTACATCGTAAAGTGTCATCAGTATTTATCATGGTATCCTAGATTTCATTCATAAAATAGATATCGTCAGCATAGTGACTAGTAGGATTAGAATACAACAGACGTTATCAATAGTCTTTTGTCATTGCGTATACAGTGTTTATTGTCTGTATCAGTACTAATATAAATAACGAAGTCCAAATCCAACACAAAAAAAACCAGCAACCTAAAGTTGCTGGTTTTTTATTGCGACTAAAACTCAGTATGCTAAAGATTACTCTTCAGAATAGTCTTCGTTTTCGTCTGCAGCGTTGTCTTCGTCTAAATCTTCGTTGTCGCCATCTTCAGAAAGAATGGTAACTAGAATAGTAGCCGTAACGTCATGATGTAGTTGAATATCAACATTATATTCACCAATTTGACGCAAAGTGCCCTCAGGCAGCTTGATTTCAGCACGGTCAACTTCTAGACCTGAGTTAGTCAATGCTTCAGCGATATCGCGTGTACCGATAGAGCCGAATAGCTTGCCTTCGTCACCTGATTTAGCGCGCATGATAACATTAACGTCAGTTAATGCGTCAGCACGTTCTTGAGCAACCGCTACTTCTTTTGCTTCTTCAGCTTCAAGTTCAGCACGACGTGCTTCGAACTTTTCAATGTTAGCTTTAGTAGCAGGTAGTGCTTTACCCAAAGGGATAAGAAAGTTACGTCCGTAACCTGGTTTTACATCGACAGTTTCACCGAGTTTGCCAAGGTTGACGATACGCTGTAACAAAATAATTTGCATGAGTCATTCCTAGTTAACGGTTAACCCTGATGGTTATCAGTGTATGGAAGTAGCGATAAATAACGAGCTTGCTTGATAGCAGTCGCTAGTTGACGCTGATATTTAGTAGACGTACCGGTAATACGGCTTGGTACGATTTTGCCATTATCACTGATATACTGTTTTAGCAATTCAACATCTTTATAATCGATGTGAGTGATACCTTCAGCAGTGAAACGGCAGAATTTGCGACGGCGATAAAAACGTGCCATGATTATGCTCCTTTAATTAGTCATCACTGTGGTTGTCGTTGTCATCATTACTGTCTGGACGACGAGTAGTAGCTTTGCGTGCGCGTTTTTCATCGGCATTCTTGGCTAACTGCGACTCTTCAGTGACAGCATCATCACGGCGCATAACTAGACTACGAATGATCGCGTCGTTATAACGGAATAATTCTTCAAGTTCAGCTAAAGTCTCGCCGTCAGTTTCAATGTTGAAAAGAACGTAATGAGCTTTGTGAATCTTGTTAATTGGGTAAGCAAGTTGACGACGACCCCAATCTTCTAGACGATGGATAGTGCCGTTGTTGTCTTGAACCAACTTGATATAGCGTTCAACCATGCCGACCACTTGGTCGCTTTGGTCTGGGTGTACAAGTAACACCAGTTCGTAATGTCGCATTATGACTCCTTACGGATTAGTAGCTATTAACCCTATGTTAATAGCAAGGAGATTTATAAGGTAAGCTCAAATCCTACCCATTATTATAAATAATTAACAGAGAATAAGCTTAGTTTATAAAGCGCCGTATTATAACAGTAGTCACTGATGAACACAAAGGTTAATCAATGCGCAACTGTTAATAAAAATTATTAATCGAATACCTTGTTTCTTTATCAATAAAAAAGCAACGCTGATACGTTGCTTTCTATGACAAACATAAGAGATATTATTTATAGTCAAAAATAGGATTATTTTATTTTTGGCTCTTTTATCAATTGACTGCTATCTGCTTTAACTACCAAAGTTTTGGCCAATTTGTCGTGCCAACCAATGTTTTCAGGGCTTTTAGACGCCATATAATAATGAATGGCGACAATAACGAAACCCAAAAAGCTGGTAAACGAGAACAATAAGTTATAAATGATAAACAGCAAAAAGGTACGCATACCAATAAGCTTTAAAAATGATGGTAGACGATGGGTGGTTTGATCAACCACGCGAATACCTGTAATCATTTTGCCCAGTGATTGACCACGCAAAATGATAAATAACAATTGCAAGGCAAACAAACCAAAGACCATGACCTGCGAGATCATCAACGTGCTACTAGGCAAGCTTTCCATCAACGTCACTGAGTACTGATAAGCAGCGTCCATATCTTGGATATTTTGGAACTTGGTATAATCGACATCCATCTTGGTCAACGCCATGACTAGTGGAAAAATAGCCAATAAATACAGTAAAGCATTCAGCGCCGTTGCCAATATCCGTGACATGATAGGAGCCAGTATCACATTACCCACTACTTTGCCTTTCGCTGAAGCAGCTTTGGTCGCGTTAGACTTATTTAATGACACGTTGTTATTTGGCGTGTGATGACGATTGGTTGTCATATCTGCTTTGGTGTTTTTAGCCGTGTCTTTTGAACGTTCAGGCTTGCCATATAAACGATCTAGCGACACCGATTGTTTGTCTTTATTGGTATCTGCTGCATCGTCTTCTGGGAAGATAGTAACGTTGTTGATGATAGAATCATTGACCTCAGGCATCGCTACATGAGTTGGGCGATAAAAGGCTTGATTATTAGTTAAGTTACCCACGCGCTGCCACTGATCTAAGCCGTCATGCCAGACCAAATCATCTAATAGCACTTCACCAGAGGTGAGCATAATATTGAGCTGATCCAAAGTGTAGGGACCGGCTTGTACGTTATTTCGAGCAAGGAAAATCTGCATAATTGCCTGCATAGTTAGTCATGTCTTAAGTCACTGTTTTAAAAAACTGCTTTTCAGTCACTATTGATCATACATTATATTAGGGTCTATTTGAAAAAATCAAATAGACCCTAGTAATTGTATCTTAAATGACGGTGTGAATTAACGTTGTGACGTAACGTTACAGCTTATTTCGCTTCTTCACCCGCTAAGAAGAACCAAGTATCTAGTACTGAGTCAGGGTTCAATGATACTGAGCTGATGCCTTGCTCCATGAGCCATAAAGCTAGATCTGGATGGTCTGATGGACCTTGACCACAGATACCGACATATTTGTTTTGCTTACGGCAAGCATCAATTGCCATTGACAACAGCTTTTTAACCGCAGGGTCACGCTCATCAAATAGATGTGAGACGATACCTGAGTCACGGTCAAGACCTAGAGTCAACTGAGTCAAATCGTTTGAACCGATTGAGAAACCGTCAAAATGCTCTAGGAACTCTTCTGCTAGTAAGCAGTTGGTTGGTAGCTCACACATCATAATAATGCGTAGACCGTTTTCACCACGTTTTAGACCGTTTTTCTCAAGCAATTCGATGACTTGTTTGGCTTCGCCGACGGTACGGACGAATGGAATCATAATCTCGACGTTGGTCAAGCCCATCTCGTCACGTACACGTTTCAGTGCTTTACACTCAAGCTCGAAGCAGTCACGGAAGTTATCAGACACATAACGACTGGCACCGCGGAAACCAAGCATTGGGTTTTCTTCTGATGGCTCGTATAACTTACCACCAAGCAGGTTAGCATATTCGTTTGACTTGAAATCTGACATACGAACGATCACTGGCTGATCCATAAAGGCGACAGCGAGCGTTGAGATACCTTCAACCAATTTGTCCACATAGAAGTCAACAGGTGAGGCATAACCAGCGATGCGCTCATTGATAGCTTGTGCAATTTCACGTGGCAAGCTGTTCATGTTTAGCAATGCTTTTGGATGCACGCCAATCATACGGTTAATGATAAATTCTAAACGTGCCAGACCAATACCTTCGTTTGGCATTTGCGTAAATGAGAAGGCACGATCTGGATTACCAACGTTCATCATGACTTTGAAGGCAAGCTCAGGCATAGATTCTACAGAGTTGGTCTGTACTTCAAAGTCGATTTGACTTTCATAAATGAAGCCAGTATCACCTTCAGCACAAGAAGCAGTCACATCTTGACCATCGACCAATAGCTCAGTGGCATTACCACAACCAACGATAGCAGGGACGCCTAGCTCACGAGCGATAATCGCTGCGTGACAAGTACGACCACCACGGTTAGTAATGATAGCAGAAGCACGCTTCATGACTGGTTCCCAATCCGGATCCGTCATGTCTGATACCAATACATCGCCTTCTTGTACTTTATCCATCTCATTTAGGTTACTAACGATACGGACTTTACCTGAACCGATACGTTGACCAATTGAGCGACCTTCACACAATACTTTAGCGTTAGTCGTATCGATGATATAACGTTCCATGACATTGCTGTCTTGGCGACTCTTAACCGTTTCAGGACGAGCCTGAACGATAAAGATTTCATTGGTGTCGCCGTCTTTTGCCCACTCGATATCCATTGCTTGACCATAATGCTTTTCAATGGTCATCGCTTGCTTGGCAAGTGACGTCAGCTCTTCCGTAGACAAAGAGAACTGCATGCGATCTTCTTTTTCAACATCAATGACTTTAACTGATTTGGTGGTACTACCTTCATCACCATAAATCATTTTCTTATGCTTGCTACCTAAGTTGCGACGGATAATCGCAGGTTTGCCGTTAGCAAGTAATTGCTTTGATACATAGAATTCATCAGGGTTTACGGCGCCCTGTACAACCATTTCACCTAGACCATAGCTTGAAGTGATAAAGACCACTTGATCAAAACCACTTTCGGTATCTAGTGTGAACATAACGCCTGCAGCGCCAGTTTCTGAGCGAACCATACGCTGTACAGCAGCAGATAGCGCTACGCCTTCGTGCTCAAAACCTTTGTGCACACGATAAGAGATAGCACGGTCATTATAAAGAGAAGCAAAAACTTCTTTAATCGCGATTAGGACGTTATCAATGCCGCGAATGTTCAAGAACGTTTCTTGTTGACCGGCAAATGAGGCGTCTGGCAAATCTTCAGCAGTAGCAGAAGAACGTACAGCAACCGCGATTTCTTTACCATCGCTCATTGCTTCGAATGAATCACGAACCGCTTGCTCAAGATCTTTTGGCAGTTCTTGCTCAATAATCCAAGTACGGATTTTTTTGCCAGTTTCAGCCAGTTTATTGACATCATTAACATCAAGTGTTTTAAGCTCGTTGTTAATTTTGTCAAGTAAGCCTGTTTCTGTTAGAAACTGGTAAAAAGCATTTGAAGTTGTGGCAAAGCCGCCTGGAACACTAACGCCCAAATCAGATAGATGGCTGATCATTTCACCAAGTGAAGCGTTTTTGCCACCGACCATTTCAATGTCGTCTTTTCCTAACTGATCAAGGTTAATTACAAGTGCTGTAGATTGCGCTGCCATGATAACTCCAGAAAATAAGGTTATTTAGTAAAGATTATAATGGTCGATTATACCCCTATATTTTGAGAAATTCGAGAGCTTGAAGCAAAAAAATGATGAAAAAGCTACAAATTGTGAGATTTGCTACATATTTATTGGGATAGATCATAAATTTTGGCACGATAAATATCGATCTTACATTGAGCCGAGTCTTAAAAATCTATGTAAGTCTAAGTGTACGCCTGTAACATTGATTACTATTAAGCGTCTATTATGCGTATAATAAAGGTGAAAATTTGAGACGCATATGACCAAATTATGAAGCGCTAGATGCTAAAAATGAAAGGCTGCTACTGAGGTTTCAACCAAGGATTTAAAAATAAGGTATCAACGTTATGTATGTAAATCATTCGTCACCACAACCCAATTCTACGATTCAAAATATGAAAGCACTAGAAGTTGATAACGCTCAAAACATAAGAACGGCGTTTTTTATCTCTGATGGCACGGCGATTACAGCAGAAACGCTTGGCCGTGCTATTTTAAGCCAATTTGCTTCAGTGCCCTTTGAGACTCGAGTATTGCCTTATGTAGATAATCTAGAACGTGCTGAAGATGCAGTTGTGCAAATCAATACCGCCTATCAGCGAGATGGCTTGCTGCCATTGGTATTTGATACCATTGTCAGTCCTGAGATTCGTGAAAAAATCAATTCAGCGCACAGTTGTAATCTTGATATGTATGAAGGTCTCATCGGTCGCGTAGCAGAAGAGACAGGCGTGGAGCCAGATGGGCATTCAGGTCATGCACATGATAACGTCGACTCTGAGACTTATAAAGAGCGTATTGATGCGGTGCATTTTGCTTTAGATAACGATGACGGCGCTCGTACCCGTCATTATCATGCAGCAGATATTATTTTGATTGGCGTTTCACGCTCTGGTAAAACGCCAACCTCCTTATATTTGGCACTACAATTTGGTATTCGAGCGGCCAATTATCCTTTAACCGAAGAAGACCTAAACGACAACCAGCTACCTAAAGCATTGCGTGAGCATAAACACAAGTTGTTTGGTCTGATTATCGATACGGATCGCTTGGTGAAAATCCGCCAAGAGCGTCGCGCGGGTAGTCGCTACTCAAGTTATCAGCAATGTCAGCAAGAACAGCGTGCAATACAAGGAATTTATACCTCACAGGGGATTCCAAGCCTTGATGTGTCAGAGATGTCTGTTGAAGAGATTGCCACGCGTATATTACAGATGACTGGTCTCAAACGCCGCATTGGCTAATTGAGCTCGGCCTCTATTTTTCTGAAAAACAATACTTTTGAAAAAAACAGTTGTAGTCGTGGCTGTATTGCAAAATAACGTATCACCACGTATGGTGGACACACTTTAGCACCATGGATATTTTTATCTAGACATTTATAAAGATGAAGGCGTCCGCGAGCTAAAAAACAGATTCATAAATGAATAAAGAGGACACGATGGGAAGCAAAACGATAGGCGACGCGACCAATGATACTGGTAAAGATATTAAAACTGAGGTGTCTAATAAGGAAAGTGGTCGTGTGCCAAACCCCGAGCATACTGAGGGTAAAAATAAGAAAGAGAAAATCGAACAAACGCATGAGCAAGTTACTGAAGATATCATGCATCATCCAGATTTGGTCAATCCACTAGATGATACACGTATCGACGTAAAATCGGGCTTTACTAAGGATTCACAACGTCTAAAAAGCGATAAGCATGAGTTTGAATATGATGCGGTCGTATTAGGTGCAGGTCCTGCGGGTGAAGCTGCTGCCATGAAACTTGCCAAATCGGGTAAGAAGGTGGTAGTTATTGACCCGCGTGAGCAAGTAGGCGGTAACTGTACCCACGTTGGTACGATTCCAAGTAAAGCTTTGCGCCAGTCCGTTTTTAACTTGATTAACTTTCGCCGTGACCAGATGTTTACTAAGGCCATGGACTATCATCAAGTCCCGCTGAATATCGTGTTAGCTAAAGCTCGAAAAGTGATTCTGCAACAGGTTCAGACGCACACCAGATTCTATGAGCGCAACCAAATCGAAGTGATTCATGGTTGGGCAAATTTTATCGATAAAAACACGATACGTATCGAAATTGATGAAAATACCTTTGAAACGATCACCTTTAACAAAGCTATCATTACGGTCGGCAGCCGTCCATACCGCCCTGATATCTTAGACTTTAATCATCCACGCGTATTTGATTCTGATAAAATCCTACAGATGGATTATGTCGTTAAGAAAATCATTATTTATGGCGCTGGCGTGATTGGCTGTGAGTATGCGTCTATCTTCACCGGTCTTGGCTATAAAGTAGATTTGATTAATAACCAGAATCAACTGCTAAGCTATTTGGATAGTGAAATCAGTGACGCCATCGCTCATGATTTCCGTCAATTTGGCGTGGTTATCCGCAGCAATGAAGAGATTGACCATTTAGAAACGCATGATGACTGTGTGATTTTGCATCTAAAAAGTGGTAAGAAAATCAAGTCAGACGCTATTTTATGGTCGAATGGACGCTCAGGTAATACTGAAGGCTTAAATTTAGAATGCCTAGGTCTAGAAGCCAATAGCCGCGGTCAGCTGAAAGTTGATGATACTTACTGTACCGAAGTTGAAAATATTTATGCAGCGGGCGACGTTATCGGTTGGCCTTCATTAGCTTCTGCCGCTTACGACCAAGGGCGCTGTGCGGCGGCATTTATGGTCGGTGACCGTGATGCAGAGCCCGTATCGAGCGTACCAACAGGTATTTATACGATACCTGAGATTTCATGTATCGGTAAAACGGAACAAGAATTAACCGATGCCAAAGTTCCTTATGAGGTCGGTCAGGCTTTCTTTAAGCATCTTGCACGCGCGCAAATCATTGGTGAGCGTTCAGGCGTTCTAAAAATCTTGTTCCACCGTGAGACGTTAGAGATTTTAGGGATTCACTGCTACGGCAACCATGCCTCAGAGATTATCCACATTGGGCAAGCCGTGATGAAATGTAATGCCACGCTTGAATACTTTGTCAATACCACCTTTAACTACCCAACAATGGCAGAAGCCTATCGCGTTGCGGCATTGAATGGTCTTAATCGGGTGTTCTAACGATTAATGATATTAAACTGAGTCAATAAAAAAGCGTCTGTAATTATACAGGCGCTTTTTTTATCATGGCTAATATGTTATTAACTTTAATAAGCATTTCTATGTTCTGACGTTAACCAGCGGAATAGCAACAGTAGAATAAAGTAAAAAATCCACAATCCTGCCAACGCATAAAATCCTGTCGCTACTTGTGCAATACTGGCGCCCATTTGGTTAAGCTGCACGGAAGTATTGATACCTGGTGTCGTTGGCAATAACCAACGAATGATTTGCAAGAATTCAGGAAGCTGATGGGCAGGCCACGGATAACCACTGACAAAAAACATCGGTAATGAGCTAAAAATTAAAATTTGCATACTACGCTCGCGCTGGCGAAACCAAAGTCCAAGCACGCAACCAAGTGTGGCGACTGTCGGACAAAATAGCAGCAAGAATAATAAACTGCCGAGCATGTTTTGCCCGCGCGGATAGTCATGAAGCTCAAATGCCCAGCCGTAATAAAAACAGCCAATCACAAAGCTAAACATACTTAGCGCGGCAATCCGCCCAAGCCAGCCACGAATGTTAGTTCTATGGCGTCGTTGCTCATACCAAGTGCCGATCAACATCGCCGTTGACATCAAAAGCGTTTGCTGCAAGATAAGAATAGATACCGCTGGCACGACGTAAGCGCCATAACCTTCCGTTTGATTATATAAAGGGATAATCTTTAACGGTACGGCTTGAGTTTTGGCAGAAGCAGTCGCTAAGTACGCCCCTTGTGCCACGTTTTTCTTTACCTCAATGCCAGCTGAGACGGTACTAACCGCTTGCAAAAATCCCATTTGTACGTTTTTATTTAATAAAAAATAGCCGCCATTACCAAGCACGCTGACGCTAGCGGCTTTGCCTGACAACACTTGCTGTTCAAGTCCGCTTGGAATAATCATGTAGCCTGCGATGTCATCCGCCCATATGGCATCGATGGCTTGCTGCTCATTTAAGAAGCGTTTCGTATCTAGTTGCGGGCTGGCACTGGCATAGCGAACGATGGTTTGCGATAAAGGACTATTGTCTTTATCAACAATGCCAACAGGCACGTGGTTTACAACTTCGGTAGAATACGGCCAAGGATAGAAGAAACCATAGATAATCGGTGCAATCATCAATAGTAACAGCACACCTTTATCAGAAAACACGTCTTTTATGGTTTGTAAAAAGCTGCCAAAGAAGCTTGGTGATGCCAGAATTTCCTCTGATACTACTATTTTAGTAGACGATTTATGATTTGAATTGGATGACATCAGCGTGCTCCCCAGCGTTCAGGATGCGCTAATGCGCGTTTGCTTAGTAAGGCCGTTAAATATAGCGTAACGAGTGTTGCTAGCGTCAGCCCATAAACAATTGGTAAGGATATGATGACAGGCGCTTGCATCTGTAACTGTGCAATATGCAGCTTAAGATAATGGGTAAGCGGCAACACATCTGACCAATGCTGGGCATTCTTACTGATAGCGACATAAGGAAACGTCACCCCAGCGAACGCATAAGAAGGTGCTGAGATAAAACCCGTCGCCGATAAACCCATACGCAATGAGAAGGAGCCTAAGGTAAATATAGCGCCAAGCCAGAAAGATAACATCATTAATAATATAAGGCTTATATAGGTTACCATGAGCGCGCTAATAGCAATCGATTGTTGCGGCGCTGCCAGCCATAAAGCCAATATCGACCAAATACTATAAGCCAGTAGCGGCCAAAAGTACTTGCCCAATAAACCAACTACCAATACCGGTATACTTACTTCTTCTGGTGCTTGGTTTTGACTGGCTGAGACATTATCTAATGGACTAGGTTGGCTGTCATTATTAGGTTGATCATCTTTAGGTGGTAATGTTAAAGAAACATGACTGCCATTAATAAAGTGATACCAGCGTCCGATTCGCTTGTCACGCAATTCACGGCCGATCGTCGTTGCGCCAATGACCATTGCCAAAATATGCAACAGAGCAGGAATGACTGTCGATGCCAAAAATTGCTGATAATCAGTCGCAGCATTAAACAAGCTAATACGTTGAATGCTAATAGGAGAGTAGGCAATCGCAGCTTGTGATGGAGCCATCCCTTGCTTGACCAAGCGCTTCATCTCAACGCCTGCGGATAAGGTGCCGATGACAGACTGTACGCTGGTTTGGATAATGCCAGAGTGGGTGCCATATTGGGCATTGACTTGGAGTACAATAGGAGCAGGCTTACTTAATAAGATATTACGAGAAAAATCTTCAGGGATAATGACGACTGCATAGATATCACGCTGCAAGATAGCAGCTTTTGCCGCAGCAGGCGTATGATATAGCTGCTTTACCGTCAAATTAGGATTGGCTTCCAAATACCGTAATGCCGTATTGGCAACAGGCCCCCGATCATTATCAATCACGCCAATAGGCAAATCAGTGATTTGTATTTGTGAAAAAATCCACCAAATTAATAGCACAGTAGCCAGCGGTATCCAGAACACCATCGCCAAGTCCCACGGATTTTTTACCAAAAAACGTCGCTCGTAAGCTGCACTGCGTACAAAAGCATCCTTTAGCTTCGTCAGGCGCATAGCTTACTCTTGGTTCTGATTAACGAGGGCAGGATTGAGACGTACAACTACGCTCATACCTGAGCGAATACGTCTATCAGGGTTAGTGGGTCGGGCTTTTACTTCAAAGGTACGAACATCAAAACCATCATCATTATTAGTCGGTCGCCAAGTGGCAAAGTCAGACAAGGTTGAAGTAGCATAAACAGTGAATTGCTTGGTATAAGGCTTTTCAGGTGATGATAAAGCGGGAATAGTACCCATGAACCGCTGACCAATCGCAAACTGATTTAAGTAGGTTTCCGTGACATTTAAGACGACCCATTGATCATTGGTATTGACTAAGGTTAGCAGCGGCACACCTTGACCGATCACTTCACCTGCATTGACGATGACATTATCGACGACACCAGAGATTGGGCTTTTTAAGTTGGCTTCTTCTTTCGCTACCAATGCTTCTTCTAATTGCGCATCGACTTGCGCAACTTGTGCAGTCGCCGCTGACTTATCTTCACTACGTGCGCCTTCCATCGCTAACTCATACTGTAAGCGTGCTGCTTCAGTTTGATCTTGAGTTGCCAAATATTGTGCATAGGCTTCATCACGCTTTTGCCGCGCCATTAGTCCTTCTTCATATAGACGATTAACACGCTGATAAGTGTTTTCTGCCAAGTCAGATGCTGCTTTATGAGCTTGCCATGCTGCTTTTGCTTGAGCGATTTCTTGCGGGCGCGCCCCATTTTCTGCTTTATCTAGCTGGCTTTGTGCCATCTGTTTGCCAGCACGTGCCTGATTGATTTTTGCATTAATCTCAGGCGAATCCATCTCTATTAGCTGTTGACCGACCGTTACGGCATCACCTTCTGTTACCAATATTTTTGCAATACGCCCCGGTACTTTTGCTGCGATAGACGTTTGCTGCATTTGCATTTGCCCTTGGAGGGTAATAATTTGCGGCTCGCTATGCTGATTGCTCTTGTATAAACCATAAGCAATCACACCCAAAATAACTAAAATCACCAGCGCCAAAATCGCCTTTTTAATCTTTGTTGATTTATTATCTTTTGCTGACTGGCGCTTATAGCTTGGCACCGTTTGCTCCGGCTCAATGCTAGTATCAGTATTGGTGTCCCTATCGGCATCAGTGCTGTTATTCATATCAGTCTTAGACGCATCAGCATCATTTGCATCGACCGTAGAATCCATGTTCGTGGGCGCTGGATTATCGTTAGTATTGGTCGATCCAGTCGATGTATTTAAGCCACCTAGTTTGCGCGAGTCGCCTGATTCGTTGGTAGATTCAGTCATGACAGTGAGATTCCTAAAGCAATAGAGTCGGTAATAAGCAAAATAAATCGTTTGTCGTCTGATATTGCTAAGACGATAAATGGGCGATGTTATTTGTCATATAAAGTGGGTAGCCGAATATCGGCGGCATTGAGATAGGCATTAAAGGCAAGGGGCGTACCACAGCTTTGCATAAGAGCAGCAAGTGATTGAACATAGCTATAAGCTGCTTGCGCTTGCTCCGTACGTGCTTTTAACGACTGCGTTTGCGCTTGGGCAATCTCGACTGGCGTATTTAAACCCTCTTGTAATCCAAGCCTGCGCAAACGCAAGACTTCTGCCGCAAGCTCTACATTGCTTTGTAGAGCTTGATAGCGTGATTGGGCGTTATTCACATCATGCCAGTTTTTTTCAACCAGTAATAATAGGTTGTCACTGACTTCAATCTCAGACAAATCAGCTTGACGTATCTTGGCATTACTTGATGCCAGAGACGCAGTTTTATCCAGACCGCCCCATAATTTCCAACTCGCCGATACGCCAGCGACCCAGCTTGGGTCTTTTTCAATTTGCCCGTAGCCATACAGCATCACAGTCGGCTTGTAACCAGTATCCGATAGCGCATGCAATTGCTGAGCCTGAGCACGTTTGGCGGCGACTTTTTGTAGACCTGGGTGATTGGTCAGTGCCAAATCTTGAAAGTAGCTGACATCAGGTAAGGGTCGGCTTGAGACAAACAAAGGTGTGCGAGGTTTAATGCGATACTCAGTGCGCAATAGACGCTGTAAAGCTATCATAGCAAGACGTGCATCATTATTGGCATTGACAGATTCACTTTTGGCATCAGCAAGTGCCGATTGCGCTTCTAAGCGATCAACCCGCGATATAAAACCTTCTTCAAAAAGCCGCTGCGCCATATGGTCAGTCTGCTGCAAGGTATCATAGGCATCGTCGCGTAAATAGGCGGCAATGATTGCCAATTGCGCTTTAAAATAACGCTCAATCAAGGTGTTATAAAGCTCGTTTTTGTCCAATATACTGTCAGCTACGGCTTCTTGAGTACGAGCATTGGACGCGCCTGTCAGAGCGGCAGTACGTCCAGCGGTATAAATAGGCCATACTACCCCAAGTCCTGCGCCCGCCGTAGAGCCTGAGCGTTTTAACTCGTAGTTATCTGGGATACGCTCACCAACCAATTCACCAAAATTTGGCAAATCTGGAATGGGCGGAATAATGTCACCAACCCCATTATTAATATCATTAACGATGCCGTTTTTTAGCGACGATAGATCAATGTCCGCATCCAAATTGTAGGTAGTGGCTGAAACACGGGCAAATACAAGTGGGTGGTCGATAGTTTTGAGGGCATCCGTTTGATATTCGCTGGCAGCAATAGCGGCTTGATTGGCAGCGATTTTTGGGGATACTTGCAGCAAAATATTTTGCGCTTGCTCAAGACTTAACAAGCTAGACACTTCTAACGGATAGCTATTCTCTATGCTTTTATGGGTAATAGGATCGATAAGCGTGCTTAGAGCTGCTTGACGTCCAGAGACCTCGCCCGTACTGTCGCCACGTATCGTCGCTGATTTTAAAGAAGCTTCGTTTATAGAAGATTTGTTTGCAGAAGCTGCATGCTTAGAGGATACCGTTTTAGAGGTGATATTTTGATTGACCATATCAAGTGCACTTGATGCATTGTTTTGATTGTCGGCGTCGATAATCTGTGTCACATTGACAGCTATCACCTCATTTTGTGACTCATTCATATGCTCACTAGCGCGTGCAGAGGCAGTCGCCGCTATACTCATGAGCGTAATCGTCATCACGGCAGTGGACAGAGTCGATAGAGCAAATTTCATAGGTCACGTAAGCCATTAATTAGAATACAAGGTACAAGTTAAAAGGTGTCTAGAATCACACGCAATGTATAAACAGTATTAGTCATGCTGAGTACTATTTATGCTAGAGATAATCTAAGCTAAATATTATGCAAAATGTGCTGCTAAATAGACTAAATTATCAAATATGATTCGATCTAAAATTTGTCATGGATGACAAAGCGTACACTGTAGTGCCACAATAGTGACGGGTCAATGCTCACTATTTGCTTATTCTGCATTGTATCAACAAAGGGTTTATGGTAATGCTTTTAACTATAATGAATAATAGCATCATTTAATAAACGGCTGATATAGGCTAACAACTTGTTTTTACTCTAATTTTCCTAATTGCATAGGTTTAAATTTTTTGTAAGTACTATCTATAAAATGGATAGCATTATCTATACTGAATTTTAGATTTTATAAATTTATAGTTAATAAATAATAATATTAGACTCAAATAAGACAAGACAAGACAAGATGGGATGTGAGTAATGGCAGGATATATTTTAGCGTTAGATCAAGGGACAACGTCAAGTCGGGCTATATTGTACGATGATCATGCGCGCCCAATCAAAATGGCACAGCAGCCAACGGTCTTAAAGACACCGCAAGCCGGTTTTGTTGAGCAAGATGCCCAGCAAATTTGGCAGACGCAAATCAGCTGCGCTCATGACGTCATCAATCAGGCAGGGCTACTCGCCACCGATGTTAGCAGTATCGCTATTACCAATCAGCGTGAATCTATAGTCATGTGGGATAAGCAAACAGGTAAGCCACTTGCCCCCGCTATTATTTGGCAAGACAGGCGTACAGCGAGCTACTGTGAAGCGCTTGCTACTGAGAACTTAGCCGCCACGCCGCAAAGTGGTACGGTTAGTAATAATAGCCAAGGTGATATGGCAAGCGAAGTGCAACGTATTACAGGTCTGCGTTTAGATCCATATTTCAGTGCCAGTAAAATCGCTTGGTTACTAGATCAAAATCCTAAATTAAGCATACGCGCCAGCAAAGGTGAGATAGCAGTTGGCACCATAGACAGCTGGCTGATATATAAGCTCACAGGCGGTGAGCATGTCATTGATGTCACCAATGCTTCTCGTACCTTGCTATACGATATTCATAAGCTGGCATGGTCGGAGGAGTTGTGCGCCCGATTTGGCATACCCATGAATATTTTGCCCAAAGTCCTGCCATCTGATGGCGACTTTGGCAAAACTAAAAAGGGATTATTTGCCAAGCAAATCCCAATTCATGCAGTATTAGGTGACCAGCAAGCAGCACTTTTTGGTCAAGGCTGTCTTGAGACGGGCATGGCTAAAAATACTTATGGCACTGGTTGTTTTATGCTGATGAATATCGGTCAAAAGCCGCTGCTTAGTGAACATAAGCTACTCACAACTATTGCATGGCAACGAAAATCTGCACCAACTCGCCCAGACAATCTCTCGTTCGAACAAATCGTCCAATCTGGCAGACGCATGCTACAGCCTCCAAGTAGAGAAGTAACTTATGCGTTAGAGGGCAGTGTTTTTATGGCGGGTGCAATTGTACAGTGGCTGCGTGACAACCTAGGTATGTTTCAAAAAAGCGGCGAGGTAGAAGACTTGGCTCGGCAAGTTGAGAGTAGTGAAGAGGTGGTTTTGCTGCCAGCATTTACGGGATTAGGTGCCCCTTATTGGCGCTCAGATATCAGTGCCAGTATTACTGGTATGAGTCGCGGTACGACCAAAGCCCATATTGCAAGAGCAGCACTCGAGGCGGTTGCTTATCAAACATACGATGTGCTCATTGCCATGCAAAAAGACAGCCCGCATCCACTCACTGAATTAAGGGTAGATGGGGGCGCGGCAAACAATGATTTGTTGATGCAGTTCCAAGCAGATTTATTGAATGTGCCGGTACTGCGTCCAAGAGACACAGAGATTACCGCAAAAGGAGCCGCTTTACTTGCTGGCTTAAAAACAGGTTTATATGATGATACAACGATGAAGGCCTCATGGCAGGTAGATCGAGTTTTTGAGCCTAATATGTCTATAGATGTGCGTGAAAAGCATCTGTATAAATGGCAACAAGCTATCAGTAGAGCATTAATAGTGCCTTGATTACCATGATAGATAGTGTTTTGCTTATTACTTAATAGCCGTTTTTCAATATTATGTAATCGACTTGCCTAGAGACTATGTCAGTTGACAAAGTTTTGGTACAGATACAGACTGTAACGCAATACCATCGTGATTTTGACACAGTTTACATATTCGACCTATCTGTCTTTGAACTCAGTTCCTATACTTTAGAAGATTTAATAAAACGCTTAATCTGGCTTATATTGCTATTAAGTGGATTGATGATAAATAGAATATATAACAAATCAATTAAGGAAGATATTATGAATAACGATGGCCGTATTACAGACTCGAATAACCGTGTGATTACTGATGACTATCTTGAAGTTGGTGATAGAGAGCGTATTATCGATGATAATGAGCGCCGATTGACTGGTAATGATCAGACAATCAACAATACTGTTATTAGACATGAAAATGACAACATTATAGAGGATCATGATGCGATTGATCGTACTGCTGTCAAGCATATGTCGAAAGAAGCAAGAAGTGATCTGAATGCTGATCCAATCACAGGCGAGCCAGGCTCGCACCCTGTAGGTACAGGTATTGGTGGTATTGGCGGCGCAGCAGCAGGTGCTGCTATTGGCACGATGGCAGGCCCATTAGGCACGCTTATTGGTGGAGCAATTGGTGCAATTGTCGGTGGCGGTGCAGGTCATGCAGCAGCCGAAGCGATTGATCCAACGCGTGAAGAAGCATATTGGCGTGCAGAGTATGCCAATGCCGATTACTATCAAGAAGGTCATGATTTCGATCGTGATTTGCATCCAGCTTACGCGGTAGGCTATGCTAACCGTGCACGTTATCCCGCTGATGCCCGCTTTGAAGATCATGAGTCAGATTTAGAGCGCTCATGGAACAATGTGAAAGGTGAATCACGTATGGAATGGAATGAGGCACGTAGAGCATCTCGTGATGCATGGAACCGCATTTCTTAATGTATTTATGCTGATTTTAATAAGATATTAAGTACTCAGGTCAGATAGTTTATGAAAAGTAGTCAGCGATTAATATGCAAGTGCTGCTAATAGTATACTTGCTTCAAGTAAGTAAACACGACTAAAGCTTACTGTCTTATTACTGGGTTTAGTTCGATTGTAGACATTTTTTGTTAACAGACGCAATAATTTGAATTTATGCTATTTTAAAGCCTCCAAAGATTTCTTTGGAGGCTTTTTTACTGTATATTACTATGTATGAATATATAATATGCTTTATTGTTAAAATTAGCCAATAAGTAATAATTAGAAACCTTATGTAAAAACAATTATAGAATAATAGGCAGTTTATGACCAATAATAATGAAAGTAATCATAAGCAGTTTTATATAGCAACTGCCAACCTGCTCAATTTTGCCAATCCCAATCGTCTCTATTATCCAAACGCACCTGCATATACTAATCACGAATACGAACATAAGTTACGCGGTATCACAGATCTACTGTCAAAGGCACATGCTGATATCATTGCGGTCCAAGAAGTATGGGACAGTGAAGCGCTCGAAGCTTTAGCAGTATCATTGGGCTTTAAGCCTGAACATGTCGTTATTCCACTGGCAAGTAATGACAGCGTAAATTCCTATACGCAAGGTAAAGGGGCGCAAAATACACCTGCTGTCGGTATTATTAGTCGGTTTGCGCACTTAGAGACCAGTTTGCTTGAAGAGATTGCCCCAAAAGCGGTCATCGATATCCCTGATGTTGGTCCTTATCAGCGCTTTAATCGTCCGCCCCTTGTATTGCGCGTAGATGCATTTGGTCAGCCGATAACCATTATTACCGCTCATCTAAAAAGTAAACGTGCTTTTTTCTTACGTGATGAGGCCGGTAATTTATTAGAAGATATGGATGATCCAAATATTCGTATTCGTGCCAAGTTGCGTAGTTTGTGTATGCGTGCGGCAGAAGCGGCTTCTATCAGGCTTTCTATCATAGATAGGTTACAGCATACTCGTGAGCCCTTGATTTTGCTTGGTGATATGAATGATGTGACTGAAAGCGTAACCACCCAGCTGATGACTGAGATTGGCGAGGTCAACTATGACAAGAGCATGCGAGACGTCGCGCTGTTTGATGCTGCTCGTATTCAAGCCCGTTATGGTTGGATGAAAGATGTAGCATATACTCATATCTATCAAGGTATGCCAGAAGTGATTGATCAGTTATTTGTCTCTGAAGAATTTCTACCTGATAGTAAGTTTTCGCTCGGTCAGGTTGAACGGGTTGACTACTTTAATGACCATTTAAAGTGGGATTATGCAGATAGAGTGATCGACCATGGTATTATAAGAGCGAAAATAAAGCTTCACAATTAACACTATTTTATAATTAATTAGTGAATTGTTTTTAACCTATTCTTGTTCCTTGCTTGATAGTGTACAAGCGTTTATTATGCCTCTTCGTTGAGTATAGTAGCGGTGTTATCAATCCATATATGATTGATAGAAATGGTGCTTTGATTTAGGGCGCATACTATCCGATGAACACTATATTTTTAAAGATATGACATAACATTAAGAGATTTATCATGAGTGAAAATAAAGACGACAAAATTGAAGATGTACTAGTAGATTCGGAGCTGGCAAAAAAGCTGGTGCCGAATAAGTTTAAGTTTACTAGCCAGCAAGGACGCGCCCGCCGTCAAAAATTGTTGATGGGTGCTAAAAAGTTGAGTGAAACCCAATCTATCAATGATATTACGCTTGCCGCTGTCTGCGAAGAAGCGGGTATTCCACGGGCGTCTGCTTATCATTTCTTCCCTAATATTGAAGCCATATTTTTGGCGCTGCGTTTTTTAAATGCTATTGATATTTTAGATGTATTGAGAACCGTTGAGACGGTTAAATATGATAGATGGCAAGGGTATCTTACAGCGCTGATTGATCGCTGTGTACAAATTTTTGATGAAGATCAAACCAAAGCCAAATTAATTTATGATACCAATACGCCTGATTTTGAAGGCGACAGTTTTGGCGAGCATATGGATCACCAAGTAGTAAAATTGGTCTATGATCGTTTGGCTGAACGCTATGAAGTGCCTAAGTTTGAAGATATTCAAGATGTGTTATTGATTACCTTTAGTATCGTGAATGCGATCTTTACTGTTTCTTATCGTCGTCATGAGCGTATTACCGATAAGTATCTGCAAGAAGCTAATACGGCATCTATCGCTTATCTGCGTTGTTACTTGCCAGAGAAGCTACCGCGTAAAGACCGTTAGTCTGTCTATTAAGTTTTAAAGACAGACATTAAAAAAATCCGACATTTATATGTCGGATTTTTTTGCTAAATTTTTATGTATAAGCTTTATAAAATACTTATAGTGAATAAAATTTCTACATTTGATCAAGTGTCGGCAATACTTGTCCATTACAGCGCTCACCACTTGCATCGAAAGGCGAGTATTGCTCATAATAACGTACGATAAGCCCTTCTAATGCCACGTTTTCTTTAGAATTGTGAGCATTAACAAAAGCTTCACGTGCTTGTTCAAGCCAGCGGTCAGCCATGCGAAATTGACTGCCTGCCTGCCGTGAATTATGTTCACATTGGTCGGTCGCTGCCCAGATTAATGCCACTTCACTAAATGCTATTTCACGGGGAGCGCTTGCAATACCACCGCTGTCTTTGAGGGCACTTAATGTTGCCCATAAATCAGGTCGCATTAGCGCTGATGAGGCAGATATATTTTGGATAAGAACAAGATCGTTTTCTGAGCCTTTTTTTAATGCTTGCAAAATAGCTTCTGCAGATTTTGCCGCTTCTAATCCAGCAGGTGAGCGACTATTCATACTGTCTTTATGGATGGCATAGTTGAGCCAAGCTTGGGCTTTATAAGCAAAGTACTGTTGCTGCGCAGTTTTATCTTTTTGCTGATAATGCTGCAGTTCTGCTAGCATACAGCTCATCGCCCGTTGCTGCGAATTTTGGTTTTTATATGTCGCTTTTAAATCCTGACTCTGGCAGTAATCAGAGGTGTCTATAGTAGTGATATTCCCACTTTTTTGAAGAGTCGTAGCTGTGGTTGATACGCATGAAGTCGTTGATAATAGCAAAACAGCTGAAAACGCAGCACATATTGGATTTTTATAAGTAGCTACTTTAATAGTAGAGTAAAGCATAACGCGAAAACCTTGTAGTAAGCTGATAAGTATCGGTGCTGGCAATTTTGAGACTGATTTTATCGCTTATCAAATGCTATAGTCAATTTACTTCAAAAATATAGTGCTATTGGAATAAGATTTTGAAGTCTTTATCTTGCTTTAGTGCATGTGAATAAGGAAAAACGATTCCAGAAAAACGTCATTCAAGATGGTGCCTTTTTAATTGACCGTCTTATAATGTAGAGGATACAGGTGCTGCACGTTTATTTTTACGTCGGTCTTCACGCTTAAATAGATCTTCATCAAACTTGAAGCGTAGTCTAAAGTAAGCGCCCTCGATGGTAGTATCGTCATAAGCGATGTCTTCATCTTCAAAGCCCATGAAGTTATAACCAAGCGATAACCATAAATTGTTCATTGGACTATAGCCAACTTCAGCGCCAACTAAATAGGCTAGGTCATTTGCTTGCTTATTCCAATAAGTACCTGCTTGTAAACCAATATCCCAGCGCTCGCTAATATCATATAAGCCGCGAGCGTACACAGCATGAGCGGTATTGTCACTTGCGATACCTTGAGCATCGTATTCGGTATATTTACCTGCATAGTGACCTGATAACGTTAATGGGCGCGTTGGATGGTAGTTACCGCTCCATGACCAAACAATAGCATCCTTTTGATAAGGGTCATCACCAGTGGCATTATCATCTAAGCGATATTCAAGCTTGGCCAGCATATCAAGCTGATTGCTATCGTAATCGCGATAGGCAGCACCAAGTTGAAAGCGATTGATAGTCCGATGACCATCATCATAATCAACTTTTGAATAAATATCTTTGGCTAATAAAGTAACTTCATCGCTATAACGATAAGCAATGCCAGCACTACCTAATAAGGTGTCACTGGTATCGCCCCAGCGTTTTTCTAGGCGCCCTGATGCTTTGTAATTTTCGTTAGCAAGGTATTCAACGCCAAAACCTGCTGCAGTTGAGGTACTGTCTTTCTCACCCTCTAAAGATTCGACACGCTCGAGTAAGGTATTAAGCGTCAAGCCTTTTTGCACATACCATTTATTCTTTAGACCAATGGCAGCTTCCGCTTCGCGAGCACTGATGGCATCACGTAGACGGTATTCACTATAAACCTTGCCATCTTTCATATAAGTGGCATCAAAGCCGACAACAGTGCGTTGACGCTCTTCAGAATCGTCTAAACCATAGCTGCCAGACAAGCTATTGATTAAATCATGGCGAGCATAAAGTCGACCTAAATTACCCAGTGCTGTTTCACCGCCGATAGAGGTTGCGTTGCGTGAACTGTGTTCAATATCTTGCTCATACTCAGCAAATACCAATGAGTTATTTAGCTTTGGCAAATGCGCGGTTAGACGGGCGCGGGCAGTGGTGCCTTCGATATCTTTTTCAGTGTTGCTGACGTTGCTTAGCGCAGATTGATTGATGATGTCATCATTTGCAAAAGTATCATTAGTAATATCCACCACATCTGTTGCTGCTTGGATATTACGTGAAGCACCTTCTTGTTTGTAATAACGTACACCGACTTCACCAACGATATTTTTGCTTAAACGCTGTTCGATACTGGCCTGTACGCCTTCAGTACTTGCATCAGTAATATGATCTTCTGTGCGCACGCCTTCAAGTTTAAGCGCAGTCTTTTTCTCGTTTAAAGTGTGGATGATTTCGATGCCAGATTCGGTGCGACCAGCAGTTTGTGGTGACGCGCCAGTGACAAAACCGATATCGGTATCGTTATGATAGGCTTTTGCACGAGTATTTTTCTTATCATCATAGTCAAGCTCGATACGTAGAGCGTCACCCTCAGCATTATCGCCTGTTAGTTTGTCCGCATTGATCTGATTGCTTGGCTCGAAATTTGGATTCTCAGCTTTGTTTTTGGCATATTCTGCGACCAGTTTTAGCTTGTCATTAAACTTAACCACAGTATTAGCGCTAGCAAGCTCTTCTTTATTAAGTGGATCGTCACTATTGATATAGCTGCCACCGATAGTGATTTTATCAGTCAATTGTCGTTTAGCAGCGACGCCACCTACCCAATATTTCTCACCACCTTCATCAACCTCGACAGTAACGCGTAAGTAGATAGGGTTGCCATCGATATCTTGGCTAGCAATCGGTGATTTTAGATATAAGCTACGGCTAATAGGATCAATTTCATAATCAGCAAAGCGCGTCAAGGTCTCACGGCGCACAATACGTCCAGGATTATTAGCATCACGGGTGATTACTTCTATAGTTTCTGAATTTTCTAATACTGCATCAAAATCATTAGCAAGCGGGTAAGGACCTGAAATGCCCAAACCACGAGTTTCATTGACACGCTGGGAGGTGCTGGTTTCAGCGGCAAAAGCAGTAATACGCGTGTTGCTATCTTCAAACTGGGCTTTGACACCAGTCAGTGTACGATTGTATTGACCGAGCTTAATACCTTCATCGTTGTCAATTTGAGTCTTTAAGTCGCCATACATGGCAAATGAGCGACCTTTATCTAGACGTACATATAGCTTGCTCGTCGATTGCGCATCAAAACCTTTGGCTGATGAGTCGCCATAAACGGGATAGTATTCGCCCGGCTCGATATCACGGAACAGGCGCTCGCCTTTTTTGTCGCTGTCATAAGCAAGCGTTAATAGATAATCACCGCGTACTTTGCCTTTTAAGAACATTGCCGCACGACCCGTCGCTGAGTAATCATCGTTACCGGCTATTTCGCGTAATTCTTTTTCAAATGCACCTTGTGCGTCAGTGATATTACTACCATCAAAGTCTTTGAGTGCTATCGCGCCTTCAACGATACCAACAGCTATTAATGGACGCAATTGAGCTGTAAACTGTAGCGGAATTACTTGCTTAGTACTGCCTGTATCGATGATCATCTCACCTTTACCGGGTACGCTTGGCGCAGTCACGGAGATCAACAGCTCACCACCATTGACAGTAACTTGCGTGCCGGCTTGATCTTTACTGCTGTCTGCCAAGTTGATACGACCAATATTGGTATCAATGGTGATAGGAGTTGATGCTATATAAGGACGACCATCACGATCTTTTAGACTGATAACGATTTGATAATCGCTGACGCCGTCAGCTGCCACCAATTGTTTTTGGGTACGATAACTAATAGATTGTAAAATATCCGGTGTTAATACCTTGATAGTTTGCTCAGAGATAACTTTGCCATTCACGTCGGTTGCGACACCGCGTAAAGTATTAGTGCCACGCTTTAAATCGACCGCGTAATAATCAAATGCGGTGACATTTTGCTTTTGTTGTTCAGCCGTTTTACCGATTTGTTCTCTTGATATGGCTTTACCGTTGGCATATAGAGTGAAAATAGAGCCCAGTGGGGCTTGTACCTGTACCATTTGTTTATAAGTGCTGAGCTGCTGACCTTCACTCAAATTAATGAAAGAGACATTATTAGTTGCCACTTCTTTAAGGTATTCTTCTAACTCTTTTTCTACAGGAGGTGCAATTTTAGTAATCGCCATCTCAACGCGATTTGCAGATGGGTTGACCATTTCATTGACGATGGCTGAATCGCATTGAATCCCTGCATCTAAAACATCGTTAGATTTACAGCCGCTGGCATTGATATTGTCTTTATTGTCGCGGTTATAGTCAGGATCTAAAGTTAGCTCGCTTTTAACCGCTTGCTCTAAGCGATCGTTTTTGGCACCGATACTTTTGCTACGCGCAACAAGCTCTGCGTTTAAGCGTTCAGTACTGTCCGCCATACCGCCAACGATGCCGAAATCGGCACGATGTAACTCGCCATATTTGAGGTCAACGAAACGGCTACCAGCATCACCAGTATTACGGTTGCTTTGAGTAACCAGTTCTGTAGCGTTTGGAATAGTAGTGCGGTCAACTTTGAGGACGTGGGTTTTAGCACTAATACCATAAAAGTTATATTTACCTTCAGGATCGGTCACTACAAAGTTACCATTTTCCATATAGAGTCGCACGCCAGCAACACCAAGCTCACCATCTTGTTTTTGCTGGATGCCATCGCGGTTGATATCGTGGTAGACCTTACCAACGATGATGCCGTCTGTATTCATAACACCGCGATCGACTTCTACTTTCCACTGGGCTTCTCTTGATACGAGGCTTTGATCTTGCTCAGTTTTAGCAATGGCAGTCGCACGGTTAATGCCGTCACCGCCTAATGCTGATGAACCGATGAGGACGCGGTAAGTAATATCTTTACTAGTTTTGGCATCCATATTCCCCAGACTTAAAACTTGATACTTGCCATCGGTTTTAAACTCAGTGGTTTGCGCTTTATCAATGCTCACACTACCACCAACGTAGTCAAAGCCGCGCGGTAAAGCATCCTTTAACTCAACGTTATAAGCCGTACTGGTACCATCATTTTTGATATTAATCGTATAGTTAACATAATCACCGAGTGAGGCAGTTTTGACATCACCTTCTTTGGTAACTTGCAGGGTTGGGCTATCATTAACGATGGCGATATTGCTACTGATAGCTTCTTTAATTTCCTGTCGTATACTATTTGAGTCGATATAAGCATCTAACGTAGCGAGTAAATTATCACCTTCTAGCGTCTGAATAATATTGTCATGAATGGCATTAGCATTATTTTCTGTCGGTGCTTCTAGACGGAATTTGCCAGTATTATTGCCAGTCTCAATAGCTTTAAGTGAATAATTATCACCCGTTTTAGAGGAAGTAATAGTTATCCATATTTCATCTCGTGCGCTATCATGGACGTTACATTTAGCACAGCTGGCTTCAAGATAAACATCTTCACCTGCTTGAGATGTTCTTCTGTAACCATCCCATGAATAAAGCATAAAATCGAGTCGTGATTCAACGATAACAAGATCGTCAGCTACTAAAGCGGTAATAGAAGGGTCTTCGACAACAGTAGCGCCAAGCTTAATACTAGCAGTATCATCGGCTTCAGCATTGGCATCAGATAATGCTTGTATAGTAAGTTCAATGCTCTCACTTTGACCTAAAGTAATCTGAGCAGTTAGATTGTTATTTAACTTAATCTCTTTATCAACACCATCATCGAAGCGTCCGTTGTTATTCAAGTCTTGATAGAGTTTTATGTTCGATAAGCTACTAGGTACAGTCAGGTTCAAATCGATAGTCTGATCACTGTAACTGGTATTGGTTAGGAGATTTTTCCAACTAACGGTCGAGCCAGGGGCGATAGTCTTTGTTAATGGCGAGGTTAGGCTAATACCATATTGAGGAAAAGCAGACGATTGAACACTCACTTGGTTAGAAGTGCTAGAGATAACGATGGTAGCTTGACTATCGACGTAGTAGCTTGCGTTAGCGATGTTAGTGATAGTCTGTACAGCAGTATTAGGTGCAGCAAAAGCCATATTTGATTGCATAAGCAACATAGCAAGCGTCAGAGCCGAAACCTTGGCTGTGCCTGATATTAAGCTTTTAGACGTATTGATTACACTAGAGGTCATAATAAGTCGCTTATCCAATAAAATATAAAGGGGTAACAGAATGGAGCGTCTCTAGCTTGACCAGTTAAAAATGATTGGTTCAAGCTAGAGAGTTGGTCTATAAGCATCTTGTGAAGCTCATAGATTATTTAATTATTAATTAGTACCTGTTTGCGAAGGTTTTGCAGCAAATACAACGTTGGCTGTTGTATTAGCAGCGATACTTGCAAAGGTAACTTGTAACGACTGACCAAGGGTTTGACTAGTGGCTGTTGGAGACGCTGAAAAGCTATTAGCTTGATAAGTAAGTTTGCTATCTAAAGTATCTGAAACGATAAGATTGTTAACGATTTTTGTAGTATCAGTAAAAGTGTTTTTGGCTTCTAGTTTATAGAAGACACACTGATCAGCATTAGCAGTTGCAGGGTCAGTCGACCAAGCAGCAGCAGCAACACCAGGGTTAGCATTACAATCAGCAGCTATCTGATATTTTTTCAGATTAACGCCTTGCAAGGTCGTAGTAGAAGTTGTGGACAGCTGGTTACCAGGAGTACTAGTAGGTGCTGCTGTACCTTGAACCGGACCTCTAGGCTGTAGCGCGACTGCTATGGTTTCGAAATCACCAATGTTATTTACATTGTTTGTTGTAGAGTTTGGATCATTGCTACCTTTGCCTGTCGATAAAACCTGTACGCCAATTTTGACAGAGGCTCCTGGAGCTAGGCCTGCTCGCGTGCCATTCACAAGAGGAGTAGCAGCGTTAAGATCATAAATACCATTTACGCCAGTAAGTTCAATCTCTCCAGTATTAAATATACCGTCGTCATTAGCATCTACGAACACGCGAGTAATACTAATATTAGGATCATCAGCAATGCCATTATTTCTAGTTGCAGTCGGTTGAATAGATAGTTTGACGGCATTGTTTGTGTTACCAGACTCCGATGCTTCTGTCACACCACTACCGTTGTTGGTAATAGTATAAGTATAAGTATTGCCGATGACATTGCTGGTTGCAGGAGTAACGAGAGCAATTTCTTTATTGGCACCAGGAGTAATATTAATCGCGCGAACTTGATTACTGGTTGTTACTGACGCATTGGTATTGTCATCTTTACCTATTAATGGCTTACTTGGATCTTCATAAGTACTTTGAGTAAGGCCACCTGGCGTTAGACCGTTATCAGATCTATCGATGATGTCAGGATTGTTTGCAGTCGCATCGTCTTTAGTGTTATCTCTAACAACAGCATAGTTAATAAATGAGCTGGCGTCAGTGGCGCCAGTCGCCTTTTTGGCACGGAAAGTGACGGTGATGGTTTCGCCGACTTTGACATTTTGACCAGCTACAGTGATTGTTTTATTGCTGTTCGAGAGGACGGCTGTACCTGCTGCACTACCATTAGAGGCAGTAACAGTAGGCGCTACATAGTTAGCTTCTGTTGTTGACGCTATTGCTACTAAACCTGTAGGTAGATCATCTGAGATGGTTATTGCAGTACCATCGATGTTACCTTCGTTTTTGACAGTAATAGTGTAATCAACATAAGCGTTGGTATTGTTTAAATCTAAGTTTTTAGTACCAAGATTGGTAGTAGCCGATTTTGTAATAGCATAAAGTGGCGTTTTGGTTAACGCATTATCAGTGTTAGTTGCCGTATAAGTAGTGGCAGCGGTGTTACCAGTTTTTGATTTTAGGTAAGCACTTTCAGCGGTTACGGTTAGAATACCATTAGTATCTGCAACACGTTTAGTATCGGCTTGGGCTGTAACAGTAATTAACGCTTTTTCGCCTGGCGCCAATGCAATCGTACCACCGTTAGCAACAGTTACTGCACCACCAACATTAGTACCAGCAGCATTGACTTTTTGATACTTGATGACACTGGTGGTGAGACTGTAATCAAAATCATCACCAGTTCCATTTGGAATGTTGGCAATATTCACAGTATAAGTATCGTTGACGTTACCGCCGTTAGTAAGGGTATGAGTGAAATCGACCGTTGAGCTTGCTTGGGCATTAATAGGGCGATCTCTACCAAAATCATCGTTAGGAGTATTATCAACAACAGTAGAAATTAAACTAAAAGAACCCGTTTCAGAAACATTCACGGTGACTACATTTGATTCTGCAGTTTGTGAAGTTGTACTGCCAGCGACAGTGTATGAAGCGGTGGCTTTGTTTGTCACGTTAAAAGAACCAGAAGTACCACCTGTTGGGGTAGCAGCATTGGCAGCAGTAATACCCATTGCAGTAACAATACCAGCAGTTAACATGGAATATTTGAATAAATTAGATTTCATAAGGTAAGTTTCCTAGAGTATTTAAGTAAAAAGCGCTATAAGTTTGCTATTCAACGATGGTATTTAGTGATACAACGGCGGTTTTCTGTGCGGGTAATAGCTTGATATTCCAACGTAGGGTACGGTATTCAGAAAACGGAATTTTGACCATCTTGCCATCGACTTTACGCATCAGTGGCATATCCATATAGTTCTTGCCATCGATGCTGGCTTGAGCACTTGATGGATTTGCTTCACCAGTAAAGGTCATATTGGCGGGGATAGGTAAGACAACTGCTAAGTCTTGAATATCTTTATTGATGATATTGCTATAAGTGGCCTTATACTGAATAACAGTACCTGCTGGAGCAGTACGAACGGGCACATAGCTGGTTTTGCCCGCAGCGTTTTTAATGACTTGATTGGCGGTTAGATCCATTTTTAAAGCGTCATCGGCATGAGCGGTACTTAACAAACATACTGACGCTAAGCTAGCTAGTAATGTGTTGCGTAAAACATTAAAACCTTTCATATAGTATTCCTTGTTTACACTATTGCTATTAATGAGACTTAAATGTCATCTTATATGATTCAAAAATCGTAATCAGTAATCTATAAAAGTTTAGGTAATGTCAGATTTTTTATTAAAGCTATTGTCACAAACTAAATACAAAATTTCACTATAAATAAGACAAACGGCATTTTGAAGTGACTAAACGGTAGAAGCCCCATCTTTCAAGATAGGGCTTTTGTTGAAAAAGGCAGAATTTTCAGTATTGGGAATAATGCAAGAAAAAACGATGACTAAGGATTTGCTGTGGTGCCATATTTGGTATTGAAGTAAAAAACGCGATTGGTTCTTGCATTGATGGTAAGGGTTCTGGTTTTGACTTCACCATTTGCTCCAATAGCTGGGTTTTCTGCAGCGTTATAATCAGTGGTTGAAAGTGGTGGATTGGCAAGTACGGATGTGACTTGAGCGCCGTTTACCCCTTTTTTCTGCAGCACATCTCGCATCACAAAATCGCTGATCACGATATTTGCACGATTGGTGGCGGTAATTCTATAAGCAATACATTGCTGTGGAGTAATATTGCCTAAAATAGAGTCCATGCTAAATCCAGTTCTTGGATCAGAAGTAGTCGGTACTGTAGTATAATTTAAAGTACTGGCATTACAGTCATTTACAAACTGGTATTTCTGTAATACCAAAGCAGCATTCGCAGCGATGACTCTACCGAAGTTATTATCTGGATAATGGTAAGTGGTATTTGCAAATGCAATCACTTTCTTATCACTATTGGTACGGATAGTATAGACATTACCTGTATTATTATTTTTTTCTATTAGACAGAGATTATTGGTATTGCCACTGATGGTAGTAATAGGAACATTTATCTTATATTGACCGATAGTAGGTGTGCTACCATCAACCAATTGCGAACCATAAATAGATCCATTTGTACAGTGAGTAAGCTCAACAGTACTACTAGCAATACCAGCTTCAGCATTAGGTGTAGTGCTATCGAATATACCGTTAAAGTAATTAGCGTTATTAGCATAAGGACCTGTTGTAATATTGGCGTTAGTAGCATTAGTATCTGTGATACCACCATTATCGTTAAAAACAATACCTGAGAAAGTATATTGTGGCGTATAGCAGTAGCTATCTACTCGAAACTGAAACCTTTGACTTGTAGGAGTAGTTACATTATTAGTATTAGTGTAGCTAAAAGTGACCGATCTGATATCCTCGCTAAATAAGACAGATCCTTGACAATTTGTATCAAGAGCAGCAGTGCAGTTAAATGACGCATTTGTAGAAGAGGTCTGAAGCCCATTTCCTAGCTCAACGACACTAGATCCAGATATTCTTTGAAAAGTCCCTTTAATCTTAGTATTGTTTCGAGTTATGCCAGTGATGCTGACTAAATCATCCCAACCTGTCTTATTGCTGCCTATGTTCTTATCGATATCAAACGCGCTTATGGCAACATTATTTAAATAAAGAGAGTCGCTATTCCCGGTGTTTTGAAAGTCTAAAGTGATCTCAGAACGAGATGTCAGGTCTTTGAAGTTTCTATTAATATCTATAGCAGGATTGGCACTGGTTCCTGTAACCATAGTAGTATTACCAGAAGTATTAACGTTGATCTCTTCAATGGTCATTTTGATTTTCAATGGAATAGACAAACTTGATGTGCTTGTCATGGCTTGATAAGTATTTGTATCAAAACTCTCTTTGAGCTTGGTGTAGTTGCTGTTATCGAATATTCCTTTGGTTGAACCAGCTGGACATGCTAGGTTAGATCCAGGATTGGGGGCAAGTGCAAATGATGAATGACTGATCGCAAGAAAAACCATCGCTGTCATCAACGCCAATATTCGATATAGATATGTACCAAATAATTGTGAAGCTATTGCATTTACGAAGCGCTGAGTCTGATACATATTGCTATCCCTATAAACTGATATTCACTAACAATCATTTATGTAAATACGCACGATAAATATAACCAAAAACCTGTGTATATTACGTAATTCATCATATTAAGCAATAATTTTGTAAATTTCTTAGAAAACGGATGAATGGCAGATTTAATATGACCAAATACATATATTTCTGCTAAATATTATATTTATCACTCATTACAAAGTATCTCCCAACAAACCTCCCGAATATCTCAAAAAACATAATCACTATTTATTTTAAAAATACTTGTCATATTGGCATTTCTTTATAGCTATAAACAATACGTGAATAAACCCCTATAATAGAGCGTCAATATCATTTGATGATGAAAGTCGCATATCGGCTGTCGTTTACTTTTACTACGATGTCTGTTTGAACCCCATGCCAAGCTACAGTTGCTGATTATGAGCAACTGGTCTGTAATAGCCAAGACATATAATGGAATGACGAGATGCAGCAAGGAAGGCATTAGGTAAATCGTTTGCTTACGAAAATATGTATAACTCTGTGATTTAATAATACCCTGCCACCGTGTAGGGATGACTGATAAAAAAGGATTAGAGAAGATGAATTATTACAAGGATGCTGATAGCAGCGAAACGCAGGAATGGCTGCAAGCTTTTGAGTCTGTGATTAAGCATGCTGATAAAGATCGTGCGCAGTTCTTATTGAAAGCCTTATATAATATGGGGGTGCAAGAAGGCCTACCATTTAACCGTTTAGATACGGCCTATATCAATACTATCGCCGTTGAAGATGAGCCCATGTACCCAGGTGACTTGACGATCGAGCGCAAGATTCGCGCCTTGATTCGCTACAATGCCTTGGCAATGGTGATGCGCGCCAATAAAAACGATGACGATTTGGGCGGTCACTTAGCCTCATTTGCTTCTAGTGCGACGCTATATGAAACTGGTTTTAACCATTTCTTCCGTGCTGCCAGCGATCATTTCGGCGGCGATATGATTTATTATCAAGGTCACTCAGCACCAGGTATGTATGCACGTTCTTATCTAGAAGGTCGCTTGACTGAAGATCAGTTGGATAATTTCCGCCGTGAAGTCGGTGGTAAAGGGTTATCAAGCTATCCACATCCTTATTTGATGCCGGACTATTGGCAGTTCCCAACGGTTTCGATGGGCTTAGGTCCTATCATGTCAATCTACCATGCCCATGTACATCGCTATATGGAAAACCGCAAACTGCTAGAGTCAGAAGGTCGTAAGATTTGGGCGTTCTTAGGTGATGGTGAAACAGATGAGCCAGAAAGCTTAGGTGCTATTTCTCTTGCTGGTCGTGAAAAGCTGGATAACCTGATTTGGGTCGTTAACTGTAACCTGCAGCGCCTCGATGGTCCTGTTCGTGGTAATGGTAAAATTATTCAAGAACTTGAATCCGTATTCCGCGGTGCAGGCTGGCGAGTGATTAAAGTGGTTTGGGGCGGTAACTGGGACAGTCTGCTTGCTAATGATGATACTGGTGTCCTTAAACACCGTATGGAAGAGACAGTCGACGGTGAGTATCAGCTATATGAAGCGCGCGATGCCAAATTTACCCGTGAGCATTTCTTTAATAAGTATCCTGAATTAAAAGAGATGGCAGATGCCTTAACGGATGAAGATATTTCACGTCTGAACCGTGGTGGTCATGATCCGATGAAGGTTTATGCCGCGTTTAGTGAAGCCATGAAAACCAAAGGTCAGCCGACGGTTATTTTAGTGAAGACCGTCAAAGGCTATGGTCTATCCACCACCCAAGCGGTTAACAAATCGCATCAAGTCAAGAAGCTTGATCAAGAAGCATTGGTGTACTTCCGTGACCGTTTTGATTTGCCATTTACTGATGAGCAGTTAGAAACGCTACCGTTCTATCGTCCAGCTGAAGATTCAGCAGAGATGAAGTATCTAAAAGGTCGCCGTGAAGCCTTGGGTGGCCATTTGCCAAATCGCCGTAGTGGTCATATTCCTTTGAATATCCCTGATTTATCTATCTTTGATCGGGTTTTAAAAGGTAGTAACGGTAAAGAGCAATCAACCACCATGGTGTTTGTGCGCCTATTATCAGCAATGCTAAAGAACAAAGACATCCAAGATCGCGTTGTACCTATCGTACCTGATGAAGCGCGTACCTTTGGTTTAGAAGGTATGTTCCGTCAATTGGGTATTTATTCTGCCGTTGGTCAAAAGTATACACCTGAAGACAGTGAAGCCTTGATGGGTTATAAAGAAGCCATCGATGGTCATATGTTAGAAGAAGGTATCAACGAAGCGGGTGCAATGAGTGCGTGGATTGCGCTGGCAACCAGTTATTCAGTGAATGCGCTACCGATGATTCCGATGTACATCTACTACTCTATGTTCGGTTTCCAACGCATTGGTGATTTGGCTTGGGCGGCAGGTGATTGTCAAGCACAGGGTTTCTTACTTGGTGCTACGGCAGGTCGCACGACGTTAAATGGTGAAGGCTTGCAGCATCAAGATGGTCATTCGCAAATTTTATTCAACGTCGTTCCTAACTGCGTGAGCTATGATCCGTGCTTTGGTTATGAGTTGGCAGTGATTATGCATGATGGTTTACGCCGCATGTATGCTGAAGGTGAGCGTATTTATTACTATCTCACCGTGATGAATGAGAACTATGAGCAACCTGCAATGCCAGAAGGCGTTGAAGAAGGCATCAAACGTGGTATGTATCTGCTAGAAGATAATGGTTCTGCGCAAGTTCAGTTATTAGGTTCTGGTGTTATTTTACGTGAAGTGCAAAAAGCGGCACGTATCTTAAAAGACGAGTTTAATATCACATCGAACGTCTGGAGTGTGACCAGCTTTAATGAGTTGACACGTGATGGTATGGCGTGTGATGACTATAATCGTCTACATCCAATGGATGAAGAGCGCGTGCCATGGATTACTGAACAGCTTGCACCGCACGAAGGTGTGGTCGTTGCCGCAACGGATTATATGCGCAACTATTCAGAACAGATCCGTGCTTGGTTGCCAGATAGCCGCCCATATACCACACTAGGTACTGATGGTTATGGTCGCTCTGATACCCGCGAAAATCTGCGTAGTTTCTTCAACGTTGATGCCGCCCATATTGTTGTTGCTACCCTAAAACGCTTGGCTGATGAAGGCGAAGTAGAAATGCGTCTGGTTAAAGACGCGATCTCTAGCTTGAATATCGATATCGATCATCCGCCTGCATGGCAGCAACAGCCATATTATGACTATTCTCCAGACGCTCCAGCACCTGGCAACATCAATCCGATTCCTGTACCTGAGTTTGTCGCTGAAGATGATGATGAAATCAGCAGTGAAGGTCGCGCCGAAGATCAAGCCGATGCAACCTTACTTAATAATAATGATGTCGAAGAAAAATAACCATAAGACAAGGAAATGAAAAATGGACATTAAAGCCCCCGATTTGGGTGTCGATAGCGCCGAAGTCAGTGAAATTATGGTTGCAGTTGGTGATGTCATTGCAAAAGACGATAATATTATTTTACTTGAGTCAGACAAGGCTTCAGTTGAAGTGCCAAGCTCTGCTGCTGGTAAAGTGACTAAAATCAGTGTTGCGATTGGTGATCAAGTCAGTGAAGGTATGGTGCTAATCGAGCTTGAAAGCGAGACTGACAGTCAAAGCGTAGAAACACCTGCTGCTGACACTCAAGAGAAATCTCTTGATACTGAGCAAGAAGAACCGCAAAAAGAAGAGCAGAGCGATAAGGTAGCCGTTGAGTCAAATACTGATCAACCTGTTGAGCAAGAAGCAACAGCGACCACGCATGCGCTCCCAGATTTAGGCGTCGATGAAGCGCAAGTATCTGAGATTATGGTCAGTGTTGGCGATATGGTCACTGCTGATCAGTCTATCTTGCTGATCGAGTCAGATAAAGCGTCGGTTGAAGTACCAGCGCCACAAGCCGGCAAAGTTGAGAAAATACTGATACAAGTAGGCGATATGGTTGCCAATGGGCAAGACTTTATTGTCATCATCGCTCAAAGCTCAGACAATGCTGATGCTGCAAGTGAAACCAAAGTAGAAGATAAGCAGTCGCAAGATGCAAAACCAGCGGCTAGCGAACAAAAGGTAGATTCGAGCCAGAAAGCGGACAAGGAAGTAACGACTGCGCCTAAACAAGTAGTTAATACTACAACTACTGCAACGAGCAGTACAGGTAATAAGCTGACCGAAGCACAAGTCAATGAAAAAATGGTTGATGTCTATGCTGGTCCTGCTGTGCGTAAACTTGCCCGTCAGTTGGGTGTAGATATTAGCCAAGTAACAGGTTCAGCACTGAATGCACGTATCTTAAAAGAAGATTTGTTTGCTCATGTAAAGCAAAGCTTGACGACAAAACAAGCTGCACCCGATACTGGAGCCGGTGTATCTAGAGCCAGCTTACCAAGCTTACCTGATATGAGTAACGTTGAGATTTGGGGCGAAACAGAAACCCAAGACTTAACTCGCTTGCAAAAGGTGTCGATTCCACAGCTGAATTACAACACTTACTTGCCACAGGTGACGCAGTTTGATTTGTCTGATATCACTGAGACAGAGCAGCTTCGTAGTGAGCTTAAAGGCAGTATGAAAGCTGAAGGTGTTGGACTGACAATTTTAGCCTTTATTGTCAAAGCAACGGCTTATGCATTGACCCAGCATCCACGTTTTAACAGTCATTTAAGTGACGACAATACCCAAGTCATCCTACGTAAAAGCGTAAATATGGGGATTGCAGTAGCAACAGATGATGGCTTAATCGTGCCAGTGATTAAAAATGCTCACGAAAAAGGTATTAAGCAAATTGCGATTGAAATCGGCGAGTTGGCCATCAAAGCCCGTGATAAAAAGCTAAGTACTAAAGACTTGCAAGGCGCAAGCTTTACTATCTCAAGCCAAGGTATCTTGGGTGGTACGGCGTTTACGCCACTGGTAAACTGGCCACAAGTTGGTATTTTGGGGGCATCAGAAGCGACTATGCAACCGAAATGGAATGCTGATAAGCAAACTTTTGAACCGCGCTTGATGTTGCCATTGTCATTATCATATGATCATCGTGTGATTAATGGGGCTGATGCGGCAGTATTCACGCGTTATGTTGCAACATTGCTTGCTGACCCGCGTCGTATCTTGCTATAAATTTTAGTATTACTTAAATTTTATATAAAAGAAAGACTATCTTCGGGTGGTCTTTTTTTTGTGTCTGTTATTTAAGCAGAATATAGATAAATAACAGACACAAAAAAACCAGCTTATCGCTGGCTTTCTATTTATGCTATTTAGCTTATAATTCTGATAAATTAGAACTGTTTTACAAAGGCAATGCCATAAACCCAAGGACTGATGTCGATTTTGCCAATATCAGTACCATTTAAAGTAGCGTCAGTTTTGATGTCCATATAGCGGGCATCAATACGGAAAGACTCAGTGGCAGCAAATGGGATATCAAGACCGATATGACCAGCAACACCAACGCTATCATCAAGCTTTAATTCAGTACCTACAACGTTTGCTTTTTCTTTAAAGAACATCGTGTAGTTTACACCAACACCCACAAACGGTTTTACATTCATAGATAGGTTATAATCATCGAAGTGATATTGTAGAGAAAGCGTTGGTGGTAAATGCTGAGTTCTACCAGTGATCTCATTATTTAAGGCATCAGTTAAGGTAAAGTCATGATGAAATGGAATGGCAGCGAGTAGTTCAACACCAACGTTATCAGCGATAAAGTATTCACCACTGATGGTTGGACGGACATCGCCATCAACATCTACAGCATAATTTGTGCCCCCTATAGTGACATCACCATTATCATTTTTAGGATCAACATAATGCGCACCAGCGGCAACTGTCCAAGTGCCTGCAGGCACAGCAAAAGCAGTGGTCATAGTAAGTGCAGTAGCAGCGGCTAAAACTAGGGATTGTAGTTTCATCGTTTAATTCCTCAACGTTTAGATAATGGTCGCTAGCTCATGAGGGATGTCATAAGTTAGCAACATATAATGTTAGGCTAGGGATTAACCTGTAACATCTGCTATCTATTATAGTACAAATACCTTACTAGTAGTAAGGTATTAAGCGGAACGTTCAGATATTTATGCGTAAAGTTACAATCAGAAAGGTTTGGATACGTTAAAGTTTATGACATAACCTATTTTGATTGTAGGTTTTTGCTATTATTGATATGCCATTATTTTATAAAGGGATCGGTTATTTATTATGCTTGGCTACTGTAGTAATTCTCCACTGCGCTGTGACAACGCTCTCTCATTGATAGTGTTAGACCAAATAGATTCTTGTTGCCCGATCTGTGGCTTATCCTTGCTACCTGCCCAAAAACGTAGTCATGAGTGGCGCGCTGAAGAGCGGTTATTGCGCATAGCGTTTTTCGCCGTTGCTATCATATTGGTTTTGGTTGTCTACATTTATTATACAAAGTTAGTATAATCAGACTCTCATAACGGCTTTTTTGTTCATCCAAGCTCGGTGTTACACCGCATAGGGACGGCATGTTATTCCAATCTATACGGCGCTTGCGTCTTTTTGTCTATAATATTTTGCAAAACGATGAGCATGATACGCTCTTTAGTCGCTGTGTTGATTATTTCCTTATTTTTTTAATTATGGCAAATGTCACTGCGGTGATTGCAGAGTCTGTTGATACTTGGTACTACCCTTATCAAGAATACTTTACGTGGTTTGAAAATTTTTCTATTGTGATATTTTCTATTGAATATTTGCTTCGCATATGGAGCGTTGCTGAAGCTAAGCCAAGCAATACTACATGGCGACAGCGCTGGGATTGGCTAAGAAGTCCATCTGCATTGATTGATTTGATTGCCATTGTCCCTGCCTTTTTGAACTTCTTTGTCAGTATAGACTTGCGTTTCTTGCGTATTTTACGTCTGTTTCGTATTCTTAAGTTGACTCGTTATTTTGCCTCATTGCGTATTTTGTTGGTGGTTATTAGTAAGGAAAAAGGCTCCTTCCAAGCGGTTATTTTTATCTTAATAATCATGATTGTGACCGCTTCTAGTGGTATCTACTTAGTAGAAAATCATGCACAGCCAGAGGAGTTTGAATCGATACCAAAAGCCATGTGGTGGGCGGTAGTTACTCTAACAACGGTAGGTTATGGTGATGTGACGCCGATTACCAATGCTGGCAAAATATTAGGCGCTATCATTACTATATTGGGCGTTGGTTTAGCAGCGTTACCTGCTGGTATTTTGGCAACTGGCTTGGCAAATGAGCTCAGTCAGCGCCGTGAAGAGCTTGAGCAGGATTTCAGGGGACAACTGATTGATAGTGATTTTGATTTGGTTCAAAATCAGATGATGATTGAAAAAATCCGCCGCGAGCTTGGCTTAGATAAAGAGCAAGCGCAGGATATTGTGCTGCAAGTGCTGCGTGAGCAAGAGCTTGAGCGCCGTGAAAGAGACGTGCAGCAAAAGAATTTTTGTCCACATTGCGGTGAGCGCTTATAGTAAAGGACTATAGTCAGGGAAAAGTAATATTGATACATCAAGTACTGCTGATATTAATTTTTCTTGCTTGCTGTGCCTACACAGACAGAGGCTGCAAAAAATTTATACCAGCAGCACTGTAGCGTTTTTTAAGATATTTTAACTATATCAGTTATCACAGGCCTTCTTCTATATCGAATCGCCTATATATAAAATTAAAAATGGTCAATGGCTTTGTATAGCGATTGACCATTTTTAATTTAGCGCGACGCAGTGTCTTAGCTATAGATTGCCTGTGGAATAGGCAAGGCGCGTGCCAATTCGTGCGCCACTTGTTGCGCCGCTACTGCCAAATCTGTTGCAGGGAGTGGCAGGTTCTGTAAGGTCAAATGCCAGTCATCTACTTCTCGGCGCAAGTCTGCCACCCAAAGCGTCACGCAATCACGCGGCAGCTGCTTTAAATTAACCTCAAAAGAGCGGTTACCTTCATCATCACTCAGATGAATCTCACCCTTTTTAACTCTGGTAAAGGGCTGTCCGTAATAGGAGTTGGCAATCAAAGCAATGTGCGTGATATGAGCAGGAATTTCATCCAAATACAGTCTGATTTGCTCTTGATCAAGGGGTGCAAGGTACATCGCTTCTGTACCGCGGTCTTTGCCATTGAGGCTATCACCTTGATGGCGAACCGATTCGGCTTTGTCACGCAATTGTTTAAACCAGACGATGTCGCTGATGGTGCAGTTGTCATCATATAACACGCAAGCCAAATCAAGATCCATGGAGTTTGCATTTTTATTAAAGCGCTTTTTTAATTTTTTAAATAAGCCTTTTTGCTCAACTTTGGTAAATTCATAATTGAGACCAAAAAACAAAGTCCCTGCGTCTAGACCTAACCCTCTTAAACTGTCTGAAAGTAGTGGTGATGGGGTAGTGGTCGACATAGTATTCCTTTTTGATGCTTGGATTTTTTTATGAATTGTTAAGGTAGCTAAGGCAGCTATACAAGTGTAATAAAGACAACGTAAAGACGGATTAGTGGCTATCTAATTCTTTATCCAATACTGCTTGATGTAATAGCTCTGGCTTGGCATCTAGCAGCCCATTACCAAAACCTCGTAACCACCAAACCAGCTGAGAAGTGAGATTCACGGTTGCTTGTATGGTCAAGCTTTCATCGCTATTGATGGTGACAATTTGGTTATCACTGAGCTTACTTTCGGTCAAGCTCTTGCCTGCTTGTTTGGTAAATTGTAGCTCAATCGCTGTGTATTTGCCATGATTGGGCAATTGACTAAATAGGGGATGGCTAAAGCCCATGCCACCTGCATCTAGATAATTATCCAGTTGGAAGTTGTCAGGGGTTTTTGCGGCGCTCTCTAATATCTCAACCGTGGCAAATCGATGTAAGGCAAAGGTGCGAATGATATTTTCGCTATCATCAGTCCGGGTTGCGAGCAGATAAATAATCACCCCGCGCTGGATAATAGCGATAGGGTTTAGGATGTATTCGCTGGCTTGGGATTTATTGCTGCGGGTATAGCAGGCTTTGATTTGTAATTGATAAAACAGCGCATGATAAATATTGTCTTTACTGTCCAAATCAATATGCGGGGCAATCAAAGGCTGGGTCGCAGGCTCAATACGAACTCTGTCAATCCATGAATGAGTGACTTTGCTGTTTTTAAGTTGGCGCCGTGCCAAATCAAACCAAGGGAATAGTTCATCTAAAATAACTGGCGGTAACAGCTGGCTTAGATTGGCTTCTACCATATTAAAGGCGACTGCTTGCGATAAATTCATATGCGGTAAGCTTTGTAGTGGTGCATCGTCTTCCCAGCGCCAGCCTTGCGGGTTGGCGTTGTTTTTTTCGATAGGAAAGCGTTTGGCAAGGGCGTTTAGGTCGCGCTGTACTGTGCGTAAACTGATATCAAAACCTGCCAATATCAGCTGTTCATAGACATGGGTTGTGCCGACCCAGCGATTGCGCTGCAATTGCGACAATACTTGCCACTGCCGCGCAGTTGTCGCAGCGCCATGACGACTATCTGCTGTATCATCAGAGGTTTTATTGTCTAAAGGCGCAACAGTATGCGTCCCTTCATCAATGGCAAGCTGAGAGTCGAGACTGTCATTGTTGGTATGAGCAGTGTCGATATGAGATACAGTCATAAAAAGATAACCTTTGTAAAATCACGAGTATGAAGGCAGTCGGTTATTGATATTAATATGAGCACGACGGCAGCAGTGGATTATCATCGCAGAAAAGCAGCATAACGTCTAGGGTGCTTCGTCTGTGGCAATGCCATTGTCTTCATCAAGCGTTTTGTCTTTATTAACTGCTTTTTTCTTGTCTTCTTCTTTTTGCCGTTTGGCTTGACGCTTCTTTTTGGCTTTCTTTTTTGATTTTTTATCATCAATATCATCATCTGTGTTTTGGTTTTCATCCCATAGCATCAAACGACTTAACACCTTACCAAACAGTGTCTCTTTGCGATAGCGACCTTTCTTATTTATCGTATCGATAGGCAAGCCCGTCATTAATGTGAGCGCTTCGCTCAGCGTGTGCACCCCATATATATGAAAACTGCCCGCTTTGACAGCGGCAATAATGTCATCACGCAGCATAAGCTGTTTGACGTTTGCCATCGGGATGACTACGCCTTGCTGTCCAGTCAATTCTTGCTCGCGGCAGGCATCAAAGAAGCCAGCAATCTTGGAATTAATGCCACCGACGGCTTGTACTTCACCAAGCTGATTCATAGACCCTGTGATCGCAAGAGATTGATTGATCGGTACGTTTGCTAAGGCAGACAATAGGGCACAGCCTTCACTGACAGTTGCGCTATCACCATCGATATGCGCGTAGCTCTGCTCAAAAGCCAGTGAGGCGCTAAAATTTAATGCGTGGTGCTGACTAAATAACGCCCGTAAGTAGCTGGTCATAATCAGCATGCCTTTGGCGTGTAAGCTGCCGCCCAAATCAACGTCGCGCTCGATATCTAGAATTTCACCCGTACCGATATTTGGCTGAATAACCGCCGTGAGACGGGCAGGCATACCAAACTCACTATCGGCATAACTCACCACGGTTAAAGCGTTGACTTGTCCAACCGCCTCTCCTTGGGTCTGGATAAGCTGCTGACCGTTTTTGAGCTCATCCCAATAGAGGTCGCGCAAATAGCCTGAGCGCTCATCCATATCCTCAATCGCTTGCACTACGTGCTTGGCACTGACGATGTCTTGTCCGCCCAAACGCGCATGGCGATTAGATTCATGCAACAGTTTAATAAGTAAGTCACTGTGCAGACTTAGACGATCTTGGTCCTCTGCTTGTAGGCTTAAATGCTCAAGCAGCGCAGCCTGTGCCCTTCTATCAAACGGATAAAGATTGGCATAGTCGATGATGTCTGCCATCTTTCCAACCAACGCCAGCTCGTGCTCATGGGTGCGCACTACATCATCATGAAAGTCAGCACGTACCTTAAATACCGCATCAAACTCTGGCTCAAGCTCTAATAATTCATAATATAAATCAGCTTCGCCTAATAAAATAACCTTTATATCAAGCTCAATCGGTGCAGGCGCTAAAGACAAACTGCCTGTTAAGGTCAGCATTTGCTCAAGGCTTGAGAGTTTGATTTTACGAGACTGCAGTGCACGCTTAAGACCCTGCCACGCATAAGGGTGCTCAAGCAGATGACTGGCTTCTAGCAACAGATAGCCACCATTGGCGCGGTGTAGGGCGCCGGCACGAATCATGCTGACATCGGTGGTGACCGTGCCTAATTGGGTAATTTGCTCTACATGACCCAAGAGGTTTAGATGAGTGGGCAGGTCTTCAAGGATAACCGGCGCACCACTGTCAGGCTCATGGCTGATAACGACATTGACAGCATAGCGGCTAGGCGTCGTGGCAAGCAGCGCCGTTACAAACTCTTCATCATCGCCATTGACGATACGCTCGACATGAGTAACCATATCAGCAAAGACTACCTTTAGATACTCAACGACAATTGGATGAGCGCTGAACTGCTCATAAATAGGTGTGAATAACGGCTGCAGCGCCCGCTTTGCAATATTGCGATGTAATGATTCAATGGCATCATTAGCTTCATCTTCTAATTGCTCTAAAGCAATGGTCAGCTGGCTAAGACGTTTTTGCATATGGTTTTTTTGCGCAAAATTATTCAGCTCAGTCTCATATTCACTGCTGTATGCCTTATTGCCAGCTTTAACATCGCTCTCATCGGCGCTAGCGGTAGCCGCTTCCTTATTGTCATCGATAAGGTTATTATTTTTACGGCTATGAGAGAGTTTGCCTTCTTTATCATCCATCTCGCTCGTTTCTGCGGCAAGCTGGCTTGGATGAACAAAAACGGCTTTATTATCAAATGAGCGAAAGGTTAACGCCAAATCATACTGCTTGCCCTCAGCATTGAGCGCATCATAGGCGTGGCTTTCTTTTTGATGGGTGTCATTTTTGATGGCTTCAATTTTGCTTTGATACTGGTCGCTACGAAAACGTTGACTCAGTCGTTTTTTGGCTTGTTGCCACAGAGTATTGACTTGTTGTTGCAATACAGCGGCCTGACCAGCAGGTAAGCGTAGGGCTAATGGCGTACGAGGATCAGTAAAATTGTGTACATATACCCAATCATCCGGCGTCGGTGCATCGGCTGCGATAAGACTGAGCAAGCGACTAATCACTGTCCGTTTGCCTAAGCCATTTTCACCAGCCGCAAACACATGATAGCCACTAGCATGAATATCGAGTGCCGTATGCAATGCCTTAAGCGCCCGCTGTTGCCCAAAACCAATATCTAAATCTGGGGCGCTGCGGGTATCGGTTGGCAGTAGGCTAGGTTTACTATAACGTTTAAGTTGGTTTGCCGCGATGAGGCAGCGCTGTGAGACCTCTGTAAATATAGGGTGAGGCGTCATAGGTGTGTCCGCAGTGTCGGGGTTATTTTCTTTTTCTGCAGACTTATGAGCCGTTCTTTTGCGTTTTAAGCTTTGATCTAATTTCTTCTTAGCTAAAGCATTGTTATTCAGGGATTCTTTACTTACTGACGGCTCTTTATTAGCTGACGGCTCTTTAGATAAATGCTTATCACTTGAATCACTAATAGGCGTCATAGCATCAGCGGTATTATCGGTGATGTCTTGTTGGTCTTTATTCAGGGGTATGTTGGGCTCTTCAGTCATAAGTGTATGATCAGTCGTTTCTAGTAGTTGGATGGTCATTGAGTTTTAATGCTTGGTTTTAGTACTGGGTTTTTATATTTAAATATTTATGGTCAATTTTTAATAATGGATAGAACATCTTACAAGATATAGCCATAGTTTAAATAAGTCATTAAGCGCAGTTTTGTATCATAGGTAGATGAAGGTTTTATTTAATAGGAATGCACTTACCTTAACTTCGATATGATAACTTTACGACTTACAAGAAGAATAACGGCTCACTGTCAGTGTAGATAGTATAAGATGACGGACATTGGCGCAATCTGTAACTATTCAATGGGCAGCCTGCATGATAAAATAGACGGTTCACGTATCAAAACTGGATAATTCCTTGTATGTCAGACACTACTAAAATCGCTGCATCATCTGTTAGCACAGGCAATATCCATATTGATCCAACTGGCTTTGTAAAGCTTGGCACGCAATTACCGACATTGGCAAATGTCTTGGCACAAGCGATAAAAGAGCTCGGTCTAGCATTGAGCGCGCCGCAGCAACGCACGTTATTATTGTATTTAGACCAGCTTTTATTATGGAATAAAGCGTATAATCTGACCGCCATTACTGATCCGGTAGAGGCACTTATCAAACATGTTATCGACTGCTTGGCTATTATAACGCATTTACCATCAGGGTCGCTGCTTGATATCGGCACGGGCGCAGGCTTACCGGCGGTTATTATTGCGATTTGCCAGCCTGAGCGCTCATGTACCGCGCTTGATAGCAATCAGAAAAAAATTCGTTTTATTAAGCAAATCAGCAGCGAGCTTGGTCTGAGTAACGTGCAGCCCATCGCCTCGCGCATTGAGGCGCATGAGGCCAGCTACGATGTGGTCACCTCGCGTGCGTTTGCCAGTTTGATAGATTTTGTTGACTCAGCAGAGCCCAGATTAGCAGATGGTGGTTACTTATGTGCGATGAAAGGTAAGGCTCCGAGCGATGAGGAGCTGCAAGCGTTGGATGATAATTGGCAGATTAAGACCATTAAACTTAATGTGCCACGTTTACATGATAGTCGTCATTTAATTGAATTGTCTCATAAAAATGTCTAAGCTATGAGCACAGCATTTACCATAAAACTGTGTTTTTATGGTGAAACATCCTTTGTGCTAATGTTTATGCCTTCAGTAAAAGAGCCCGTTAGTAAAATCAGTAATAGATCCTAATTAAATTGAGTGAGTGTATGGAAATCATAGCGATTGCGAATCAAAAAGGCGGCGTGGGTAAGACCACAACGGCGGTAAATTTGACCGCCAGCTTGGCTGCCAAACGCAAGCACGTACTGCTCATTGACTTAGACCCACAGGGTAATGCCACTAGTGGTACGGGCATCGATAAAAATGAGCTCGCATTGACGATAGCAGATGTGCTTCTTGATGGCGTATCTTTATCTGACGCTATTGTCAGTAGCCCTGCAGGATTTGATGTCATCGGTGCCAATCGTGATTTGGCGGGTATGGACATCACATTAATGAGCAAAACCAACAGCCATGAGTTATTTAAGACGGCAATGGCAGATTTGATTGATGCGCAAGCAGTGGCACAAAAACCCGCCTATGATTATGTGATTATAGATTGCGCGCCAAGCTTAAACTTATTGACGATTAATGCTTTGGTGGCAACTGATAGCGTTATTATTCCAATGCAATGTGAGTATTATGCGCTAGAAGGGTTGGCGGATTTGTCGCAAACGATAGAGCGTTTAACAGAATTGAACCCTAAGCTCTATATTCGCGGCGTGGTCAGAACGTTATTCGATGCGCGTAATACGCTCGCCCGTGATGTGTCTGCTGAGTTAGAGGCGCACTTTGGCGACGTTATGTATCAAACCATTATTCCAAGAAATATCCGCTTGGCTGAAGCGCCTGCGCATGGTCTACCGGTTATTGCTTATGAGAGATGGTCAAAGGGCGCACGTGCTTATCAAAAATTGGCCGCTGAAGTCATAAAACAAAGTCGTTAGTTATCTTAGGATAAGACAAAATGACGAATGATAAAAAAGTAATGGATCATTAGAGCAATCAGCTAAATAACAAAACATTGAACATTGAACATTGTATTCATTATTAAATTTAAAAACATTTGGCTTTTATTTTAGCGTTAGAGGATAGGTAATCATGGCGAAGAAAAGAGGGTTGGCTGCCAATCGAGGCTTGGATGCCTTATTAGGGTCAATCAAAAAAGAAAAGCAAATTACCGCCTCTGCCTTGCAAGACGATATGGCTGCGCGCGAGGATGCTTTGCCAGCTGAGACAAAAGCGACGGGCAATGCTGCTGAAACTGCAATCAATACGAATTCTACGTCCGCTCAATCTGCTGCTTCTGAGCCAAAAGACAATAGTCTGCGTAAAGCTCGCACACCGCGTATGATAAATAAAACTGCGGTTAAGAGCAATCGTGTAAATAGTACAGAAAATAGCGGGTCTGAGGACCAAATCAGTTTGGTGCAAATCGATGTCACGCGTTTGCAAGCGGGCAAGTATCAGCCGCGCCGTGATATGAGTGAAACGGCACTGGCAGAATTGGCATCTTCTATCGAACAGCATGGTATCATGCAGCCGATCGTTATTCGTCCATTATTGGCGAATGAAGACAAGAGTGAGGCCTTGGTTACGCATGAAATTATCGCTGGTGAGCGCCGCTGGCGTGCGGCAAAAATGGCAGGCAAGTCAGTCATTCCAGCGATTGAGCGTGCTTTGTCAGACGAGCTGGCGATTGCCCTCGCGTTGATTGAAAATATTCAGCGCGAAGACTTATCGGTCATTGAACAAGCTGCAGCGTTACAGCGTTTCCATACCGAATTTGGTATGAGTCATGCCATGATTGCAGAAGTCGTCGGTAAAGCACGTACGACGGTATCCAATCTCTTGCGTCTAAATCAATTACATGACACGGTCAAAGATCATTTGGCGACCAATGCTCTAGATATGGGTCATGCGCGCACACTTTTAGCCTTATCTTCTGATCAGCAGCCTATCATCGCCCAAAAAATCATCGATGGCGGTATGACCGTACGCGAAGCTGAAAAACTCGTTAAATCTATTTTGCAGCCAGCACCAAAAGTGAGTCGCACCGAACAAGGGCAATCTCGCGATGTCGAGCGTTTAACACAAAGACTGACAGATATGTTAGGTGCAGAAGTGAAGCTCAAGCATAAAAAAGATGGGCAGGGTAGCGTCGAGATATTCTTCCATAGCCAAGACCAATTAGCCGCTTTAATTAAGCATATAGAAGCACAGGCTTAAGGTATTGACTGCGTTTGTAATCGCTGTTCGAATTATCTTGTTAAGTTATCTTGATGACAACCATTTTTATAAAAATATAAAAGAGAGTTCGTATGTGGGAGTTGGTAAAAGCGGGTGGTTGGCTGATGACACCTATCGTGTTGTGCTCTATTTTGGCATTAGTGATTATTATAGAGCGTAGTCATACTTTACAGTTTAACAAAGTTGCCCCAAATAGATTGCGTGAGCAGCTGATAACGCGCCTTCGTGAAAATGGTGATATCGGTCGTACGCAGCTAATGAATGTCAAAGAAAAGACCGCTCTAGGTGATATCCTAGCGACGGGTTTGCTTTATCGTCAATACGGCTTAGAGTCGATGACGATGCATATGCAAAACCGCGCCAGTGTACAGGTGCATCAATTAGAAAAAAACATCAACATGCTTGGTACGATCGGAGCGATTGCGCCTCTGCTTGGCTTATTGGGCACGGTACTAGGTATTATCTCTTCATTTTTGGCCATTACTGATGGCGCAATGCAAGACCCGACGATGCTTGCTGCAGGGGTGTCGCAAGCCCTGATTACCACAGCGGCTGGTATGATAGTTGCTATCCCAGCGCTGGTAGCCTATCGATATTTCCAGCGCCGTATCATCGATATCAATGCACAGTTTGAAACCCAAGCAGGACTGATGGTTCAAGAACTGTATGACTATCAATTGTTAGAGCATAATTATGCGCTCAATACGCCTGTGCAAAATATAGTGGTTGATAATCCTGTAGAAGGTGAGCGTTCAATTGATGGCTTAGGTTTAGATAAAGCCGTGACCGCTACTTTATAGTTATTTTTTTGAGTATCCTTTACATCAAGATATTAGCGTTATGAGAATCATGTATCGAGCACATTAGCATTATATTGAAGAGAGTGATATGCGCTTTAGAAAACCGACTGTTGAGCCGCTTGAAATTAATCTGACCCCGATGATTGATTGTTTATTATTTTTAATCATGTTTTTGCTACTGGCAACTTCATTCAATCATTTTAGCCGCTTAAACATTATTTTGCCTGAAGCTGAAGGGGTGGCATTGACCGAAGACAAAAACAGTATCGAGGTAGCTGTGCAAGAAGATGGCAGCTATTTGGTCAATGGTATTACCCTTGCCAGCAGCAATGAAGCAGAACTCACCAGTATGTTGCAGCAAGAGGCGGGCAGTAATCGTGATATGCTATTTGTGATTGCCGCTGATGCCAATGCCACACATCAATCAGTGGTAAGAGTGATGGATATCGCTGGCAAATTGGGCTTTTTAAATATAAACATCAGTACCGTTGTACCACTTGGTCAAGCGTTACCGCAATAAATCTGAATAAACTTATAGCGTGTTCTCAGTATTAAGCACCATCACTCTTTTTTATGGCTATATACATCATTGTAAGTTACTGCTTTATCAATGCCATTTACTCTCGTTCTTATACCTATATTGAGGCTTTTATGAGCCAAGCTTACCAACCTGACTCTACAAAAACTTCTGCTAAAACACCAGTAGCACCAACAGTGGCGACGTTAAATCCGCCTAAACGCAAGACGCTCATGCGTTTACTGGCTTATTTAAAACCATACTGGTGGGCAATATTGCTTACCATTATCGGTTTTGCTATTAATGCCGCCACCGAGATTTGGATTGCCAAACTCTTGCAATACATCACCGATGCTATCAATCAGAACGATCAAAGTAAGCAGGATTTATTTCCGTTTATTATTGTGATGTTGTTCTTTGTGCGCGGTGTGGGTAGCTTTTTGGGTAATTACTATACGGCGTTGGTGTCGCGAAATTTGGTCTATGAGCTGCGCGTAGAGGTGTTTAATAAGTTACTGCGTTTGCCAAGTTCATTCTATTTGGCCAATCCGGCAGGGACGATTTCATCTAAGCTTATTTTTGATGTTGAGCAGGTGACCGCTGCTAGCACCGATTCGATGAAAACGTTATTACGTGACGGTCTGACCGTGGTTGCCTTGATGGGCTTTTTGCTTTATAGCAACTGGCGTTTGACGCTGATTTTATTCGTTGTGCTGCCACCGATTTTATGGCTTATCCGTGTGGCGTCAAAGCGTTATTTGAAGCTTTCCAAAGGTATCCAAGAAACGATGGGTGATGTCAGTCATATCACCAATGAAGTCATCAATGGTTATCAAGTGGTCAAAAATTATGGCGGACAAGCATACGAGTCCAAGCGCTTTGATGTGACATCTAAGAAAAACCTGCGCCAAGGTATGAAGGTTGTTGTGACCAATAGTATCAATACCCCAGCAGTACAGTTATTGATGGCAATGGCAATGGCAGTCGTGGTTTGGCTAGCATTACGCCCTGCGGTGATAGACGATATCTCAGCAGGTCAGTTTATCTCTTATATCGCAGCAGCAGGTCTCTTAAGTAAGCCAGTACGCTCATTGACGGATGTCAATCAACAGTTACAGAGAGGGCTGGCGGCTGGTGAATCGATATTTGCTTTATTAGATGAGCCGGAAGAGGTGGATACTGGTGTGCTTAGTCCTACCTTAGCAGGTGAGATTAAACTGGATAATGTCAGCTTGGTTTATCCAGACTCAACCGTGGCACTACACGACTTTAATTTGGATATACGTGCAGGCGAGACAGTAGCGCTCGTTGGACGTAGTGGCGCGGGTAAATCATCTTTAGTCAATTTGCTCACACGTACGTTAACCACTTCTTCAGGGCAGATTACGCTCGATGGTATGCCCATTGAAGACATTAAGCTTGAAAGCTTACGTGCCCAGATTGCGATGGTCAATCAGCAAGTGGTACTGTTTAATACCACTGTGTTTAATAATATTGCTTATGGCAGTTTGGCTCATAAAACTCCAGCTGAAGTTGAGCAAGCAGCAAAAGATGCCTTTGCTCATGATTTTATTATGCAAATGCCAAATGGCTATCAAAGTGAAATCGGTGCTGAAGGTTTACAACTCTCTGGCGGTCAGCGTCAGCGTCTATCGATTGCACGTGCTCTGCTAAAAGATGCGCCAATTTTGATATTGGATGAAGCTACTAGTGCTTTAGATAATGAGTCAGAATATTATATACAAAAAGCGCTCGATAATATTATGAAGAATCGCACAACATTGGTTATTGCGCATCGATTGACTACAATTGAGTCCGCCGACCGTATTGCTGTACTAGATGGTGGTCAGATTGTTGAGCTTGGCACCCATGCTGAGCTGATGCAATTACATGGTCATTATGCGCAGATGTATGCGCGTGATTTTGAATAACTATGAATATTGAAACGACAATAACACGTGCATGGCAACGCAAAGCAGCTTGGCTTTGGCTACTGTTGCCAGTGAGTTGGCTGTATGCACTGTTGATGGTACTACGCCGCCAAGCTTATAAAGTAGGTGTTTTTTCCAGTTACCGTGCGCCTATTCCAGTCATGGTCATCGGTAATATCACAGTGGGTGGTAGCGGAAAGACACCATTAATTATTGCTTTGGTTCGACATTTGCAGCAGCAAGGCATTAAAGTAGGGGTTATCAGTCGCGGTTATGGCGGTGATAGTAGCCAAATGCCAGCATTGGTTAATACAGAGAGCGTCCCTAATGTCGTCGGTGATGAGCCATGTCTCATCGTTAATACGACAGGGACATCCATGGCCGTATCTCCTAACCGTCAGCAAGCGATTGCTATTTTGCTAGAGGCTTATCCAGATCTACAGCTTATTATAGCTGATGATGGTTTGCAGCACTATGCGCTGCAACGTGATATCGAATGGGTTGTCGTAGATGCGGCGCGAGGGTTTGGGAATAAACAGTTGCTACCGACAGGATTTTTACGCGAACCCATTTCACGATTAAAGGATGCAAATGTCATTTATCATCACAAGCCAGACGCATCATCGATATACAATAAATCTGATCATAATACCCTTCTAACTGAGCATTTAACGATGCATTTACAACCAGATGATTTAGAACTGTTGTGGTCATCTAATAATCAGATGGATAATTTAGCCGTAGTAGCCATGGCACCTGAGAAAGGCAGTCAGGTACATGCGGTGAGCGGCATTGGGTATCCTCAGCGTTTTTTTGATACTTTAAATGCGCTTGGTTTTGAAGTTATTCCGCATCCTTATCCTGATCATTATGACTTTAGTCTGGATGAACTGTTGCAGTATACTGACCATCCTATTATTGTCACCAGTAAAGATGCCGTGAAAATAAGAACTTCGATAATGCAAGCAATTATTAATCAAGCGCTGAGTGATGAGTATAAAGAGCTGGTCAGCAGATTATGGGTATTGCCAGTGACCGCAGTATTGTCAGACAGTTGTTACGAGAGTTTACAACAGCAATTGCAAACCTTGGACATCGATATAAGCATGAGAAAGCAATAATATAGCGTTTATCATATAAAGATTTAAAAGGTTTTATAGGAACAGATTATGTCATCAGCCCTTATGCCCGTCAAAACTCATATCGTCATTCCTGCACGTTTAAAAAGTACGCGTCTACCTAACAAGCCATTATTAACCATTCATGGCAAGCCCATGATAATTTGGGTGGCTGAAAAGGCACGATTGGCGGATTTTGCCGATGATATGTGTATTGCAACCGATGATGAATCGATTGCAAAAGTTTGTCTAGATGCAGGATTTGATGTGGTGATGACAAGCAGTGAACATGCTTCAGGCACGGACCGTTTGGCTGAAGTAGCTGCCATCAAAGGCTGGGCTGCCCATGATATAGTGGTTAATATGCAAGGTGACGAACCACTAGTACCGCCATTATTGTTAGAGCAAGTTAAAACATTATTGGTGCAAGATGCAAAGAGCGTCATGGCAACTTTGTGTGAGCCAATTGAAGACTTTGATACTTTTATGCGCCCATCCGTCGTTAAAGTGGTCAGTCAGACGTCCAATGGTCAACAACGAGCGCTTTATTTTAGTCGCGCGCCGATTCCTTGTAATCGTGACGTTGTATTAACCAGTGAGAATAATAAACAGCCGCCAAAAAATGCCTATCGTCATCTAGGCTTATATGCTTATCGCGTCAGTTTGCTACAGCAATTTGTCCACTGGTCACAAACGCCGCTTGAAATACTAGAAAGCTTAGAGCAATTACGTGTGTTGGAAAATGGGGGACATATCGCGATTGCTAAAGCCGCCTGCTCATTACCTGCAGGTGTCGATACGCAAGAAGATTTAGATCGTTTAAATGCCATGAGTTTGACAGATTTCCAAGATTATTAATGCAGAATAGCCTAAGCGAAAATAATTAACGGTGTTTCACTTAAATTTTATAACGTTACTTTTATTCCAAATTACTCTTAGAAATTATGCTTTAACACAGATTTTTAATTGAAAGATATTAAGCGATAGCTATGAGTGAGCTGACAAATATGACAGATGATATGTATTTTGCGCCACTATTGCCATGGCAACACGGACTTTGGTCGCAGCTGACAATGCGGGTACTAGCGCCGCAGCAGTCTTTACCTCATGCGCTGTTGGCGGCTGGCATGCAAGGCATGGGCAAGCGCGCTTTTGTATGGCGATTGGTGGCATGGTTATTATGCCGCGGGCGTGATGAGCATCCACTCGGCGCTTGCGGGCATTGTGAGAGCTGTCAATGGCTTAGATCAGGTACGCATCCAAGCTTACAAGTGTTACCGCTAGTCAGCCTGCCAGTCAATGCTGATAGCAGCGCTCAAAAAGAAGCATTAACTAATAGTACAAAAGATAAAAAATCTGCTAAGACAGCTAGTAACGCGTCATTAAAAATAAAGGTGGATGATATTCGTGCCTTGCAGCCTTTTATTTATCAAGGCGGGCAGGGAATGCGTATTTGCGTATTAGATCATGCTGAGAAAATGACCATTGCCGCCGCCAATGCGCTACTTAAAACCTTGGAAGAACCCCAAGCCCAAGTCCATTTATTTCTGATTAGTGATGCCCCTGCACAGTTGCTCCCAACGATTAAAAGCCGCGTTCAGCAATTGGCATTACAAACGATTGACCCTGCTGTCGCAGTGGACTATGTGACTAAAGTATTGGGCAGCAATATTCATCGTGAAGCGGTTGGTACAGATGCCATTGAGCAGCTTATCCAGTTAGCAAATGGTGCGCCTTTAGCAGCTGTGGCACTGGCTCAAGCGCCATGGTATAGCAAGCGCACGCTATGGCTGACGACATGGCAGGCATTACGTAGTGGTAAGCGCAGTAGCGTGGCGGCAAGTGACTATTGGCAAACCCAGCTTGGTATTGTCGAATTTATCCAGCTGTCTGAACTCATGATAATCGATATCCGCCGTGTTGGTTTGGGCTTTGAAGCGCAGCAAAAAGACATTAATTTTTTAATCAATTTAAATGATTATCAACCTATTGATAGTGGGTTAGAGGTGTTTGCGCATAGCTTACAACAGACAAAAATTGCGCTGCAACAAAACGTGCAAGAAAAATTCGCCTATGATAAGCTGATGCAAGATTTGGCTTGCTTGTAATAGACAACAAGGCTTAAAGATACTCTCGCATATCAGTGTATGCCACTAAACTTATTATCAGTATTTATACTCTAATACTATACAAGATAACCCTGTGTGAAAAAATACTGTAAACCTCATGGATAAAGGGAGCTGACTATGGCAATGCCAGGACGTGGTGGGATTTTAACCTGTCATATTGAAAACATAGATATGCTATATGCAAGCTATCTGTCCTTTGTTACCAATGGGGCATTGTTCGTGCCGTCTGATCGAGCGCAAAAACTGGGTGACGAAGTTTTTATTGCTGTTACTTTGCCCAATTCTAGCGAGCGTTTGCCTATGAATGGCAAGGTAGTTTGGATTAATTCTAAAGCTCAAAGTGGTCGACCAGTAGGTTTTGCAGTCCAAATGGGCACGGACATTACGGGATTAAGAATAAAGAACGAAGTTGAGCGTCTATTGGCAGGTAAGATCGACAGTTTGCAGGCTACTTATACTATGTAGTTTTAATATTTATCAGCAATTATAATAACTGCATAAAAAAAGCCTTATAACTCTTTATAAGGCTTTTTTTATGAGCAATGTCCCGTCCTGAAATAAGTTTACGAAAAAGGAGCTTATTCATGGACAAGTTAGACACTGTAAAGGTTAAGCGCACTCAAAAAGATTATACTTTAGGCTTTAAATTAGCCGTCGTTGACAGTATAGAAAAAGGCGACAT
>NZ_CAJHAV010000015.1:0-69975 GCF_904846475.1 Psychrobacter sp. LFX-11D | reverse complement strand
GCATTTCCATCTGTTTTTAAAGGAATGTGAGTGGCGTTTTAACTACAGTGATCCAAAACGTCAATTACATCAGCTAAAACAATGGGTTAAACAGGAACTGAACTAGTTATCTAGGACAGCCCCTAATAAAATTGTTTTATAATTAGCTGGGTGCTTGCCCAGCTTTTTTAGTTTTTGTGCCTAATTAAACGCTAATAACTAAATGTCTTTCACCTCAAAACCTACCAATTATTATCTTTCAATCATTACTGTAAATCTATCTACCTTACCTATTTCTATCCGAGTATGTCATGAGCTTGCTAACCGCTGGTGTGTTTATTTTTATATTAATTGCGCTAAGCGCTATCGTTTCTAGTTCGGAGCTGGCGCTTGCCTCCGCCCGTAAAATCAAGTTACAAGTCATGGCCAAGGAAGGCGAAGTACGAGCACTCGATGTACTCAATATGCAAGAGCAACCCGGCAGCTTTATTACCGTGGTACAAGTGGCGCTCAACGCGGTGGCTATCTTAGCAGGGGTCATTGGCGAGTCAGCCATTAGTCCATATTTACAGCAGCTTTTTGGCAATGAGACTGCCGCGTCCGTGGTGTCATTTATCTTAGTCACCAGTGTGTTTGTGTTGTTTGCAGACTTGATGCCCAAGCGCTTGGCTATGTCCAACGCTGAACCTATCGCGGTCAAGATGGTACGCCCGATGATATTCTTCATTTTTATCTTTAAGCCGATTATTTGGGTGTTTGATGGGGCGGCAAATTTACTATTTAAACTCATAGGCGTGTCAACCGTACGCCAAGATGAAATGACGTCAGAGGATATTTATGCGGTGATGGATGCAGGTGCGGAAGCCGGCGTCATTAAGCGTCAAGAGCATCACTTGATCGAAAATATCTTTGAGATGCAAGAGCGAACCGTAACCTCAGTCATGAATCCGCGCGAGCATATTGTCTATTTTGATACTAAAGCCAGCACCGAAGAAGTGGTTGCTGTGATGATTAAGCAGCCGCATAATAAATTCTTGGTCTGTAATGACGATGACTTAGAACATATCATCGGTTATGTAGAGTCGCGCAGCTTTCTAGCCTCAGTACTTGAGCAGCAAGAAGTGTGTTTAACAGACAAAGCGTTGCTAAAACCTGCTCTGTTTATTCCCGATACATTATCGTTGTTTGAAGTATTGGAAACATTTAAATCAACGGGTGCAGATTTTGCCGTCATTGTGAATGAGTATGCATTAGTGGTTGGGGTGATCACACTTAAAGACGTAATGAGCATCGTGATGGGCGAGTTAGTCACCTTAGAGGAGCAACCGATTGTCCAGCGTACAGATAACTCTTGGCTAATTGATGGCATGACGCCCATTGAAGATGTGATTCGCTCATTGGGCATGGTCAATTTACCACATAGCCAAAATTACGAAACCATTAGCGGTTTTATGATGTATATGCTGCGTAAAATTCCTAAAAAGACAGACTGTGTCGAGTATGCCAATTATCGTTTTGAGATTATCGCTACTGACAATCTTAAAATAACTCAGCTACTGGTGACAAAATTTGAAGATGTGATTTAATACGTAATGTAATTTATGAGTACTGTCAGGGTTGGCTTTATAATAATTTTTATCCTCAAGCGTGCGTACTATAGTCAATTCCAAATAAAACAGATACGTTATATTCCAACGCAGTACTGGTATAAATTTTTCTAGCGTGCTGTGACTACGCTGACAGAGGCTGCATAAAATTCATCCCAGTCCTACTGTATCGTTTTAATACTGAATTCACTATTACATCAAGCACGCGCACCAAATATCGCAGTACCAACACGCACCATGGTCGTGCCACTAGCAATCGCATCAGTCATATCATCACTCATACCCATACTCAGCGTATCCCATTGACTAAGCTCAGGATGGGTACGCTTAATGTCGTCAAATAGTTGTTTGGTGCGCTTGAAAGCATCTGTGTTTGCCTTAGCAGGAATAATCATCAACCCGCGCAATTGCAAACGCTCATAATTTTTAATTGCTGTTAACAATTCTGGAAGCTGCTCTGGCAGACATCCCGACTTACTGTCTTCATTATCAATATTAATTTGGATCAAAATGTTTAAAGGTGGCAGCTCAGCAGGACGTTGGTCGTTAAGACGCTTGGCAATAATGTCACGCTCAAGCGTTTGTACCCAATCAAAATGCTCAGCAATATCACGGGTTTTATTACGCTGGATGCTTCCAATATAGTGCCAGACAATATGCTTACATCCTACTTGCTCACGTAGCAACTCTATTTTTTCAATCGCTTCTTGTAGATAGTTTTCACCAAAATCATGCTGACCTTGACGCGCCAATGTTGCCACCATCTCAGCAGATTTGGTTTTGGACACCGCAAGCAAAGTTACACTGCTCGGCGCTCGCAACGTTTGTTCGCATGCCTGTACCACTTGCGTCTTTACCTGCTGCCAGTTCTCAGTTAGATGTTGAACTTCTGCTTCATCATTATTGCTAAGATTGATTGCGACATTTTTAATTACTTGCTGAGAAGACATATTCATAAAAACTCTTGTTGATATATTGAGTTCGAAATAAAAGAGAGCTGATTGTATCGATGCTTTATTACTATGCGAAAAATCAGTCAGTCTATTTTTGCATTTTATGCAGTTAGTAGATGGTTAAATCAGTACAGTCTTGTTATGATATTGTTACATGGTTTAACATATGCTACTAAAAGCTCTAGCAATAGTAACAATTATAGTGACGCCTAACCTATTTAAATGAGGTTGGCTCAAACAATGTCATAGAACCTTGCTTATCGCCTGCTTTCTATGTTGATTTTGGCACACTTTATTTATTAATAGGAATATCCGATTATGGCTGAACAAAATTTAAGCATTGAAGACTTGCTGCGTTTTACTGTCAAGCATAAGGCTTCAGATTTACATATTTCAGCCGGTATGCCTGCGATGATTCGAGTTGATGGTGAGATGACTCGGATTAATATGCCAGATATGAGTCATAAGGTAGTTCATCAGCTCATTTATGACATCATGAATGATAGACAACGTGCCGACTTTGAAGAGTTTTTTGAAACGGATTTTTCTTTTGAGATTCCAAATCTAGCCCGTTTTCGGGTAAACGCATTTAATCAAAATCGCGGTGCAGGCGCCGTCTTTCGTACGATTCCCTCAAAAGTTCTAACGATGGAAGATCTAGGTATGGGCGAAGTGTTTAAACGTGTTTCAGACTTTAAACGTGGCGTGGTATTGGTCACTGGTCCAACCGGCTCAGGTAAGTCGACTACGCTAGCTGCCATGATTGATTATATCAATGAAACCCGTAAAGAGCATATCTTGACCATCGAAGACCCAATTGAATTTGTTCATGAGTCCAAAAAGAGTTTGATTAACCAGCGTGAAGTCCATCGCGATACCTTGGGGTTCGAGCCAGCATTGCGCTCAGCGTTACGTGAAGATCCGGACGTTATTCTGGTTGGTGAGCTACGAGATCTTGAGACCATACGCTTAGCGCTCACTGCCGCTGAAACCGGTCACTTAGTTTTCGGCACTTTGCACACCAGTTCCGCTGCCAAAACCATTGACCGTGTTATTGACGTCTTCCCTGCTGCTGAAAAAGACATGATTCGAGCGATGCTATCAGAGTCACTACAAGCGGTTATCTCGCAAACATTGTTACGTCGTCAAACAGGCGGGCGAATTGCCGCCCATGAGATTATGTTAGGTACGCCCGCTATTCGTAACTTAATACGAGAAAATAAAATCGCTCAAATGTACTCTTCTATCCAAACTGGTGCTGGTGATGGCATGATTACTCTTGATCAAACTCTTAAAAATCTTGTAGCGAGAGGCACAATTAGTAAAGACGTTGCACGACCTTACGCTAAACAGCCTGAAGCATTTTTATAATGTAAATGATATCAGTAATTTTTTCTAAACGAATATAGTACTAATTGCAGATTTTTGAGCAATCATCCTTTAAATTCACTGTCATTTTTCGCAAAAAAGTTTATTGAAACAGGTTTCACTCTATTTATTGCACATTTTCTTGCACATATAGGTACGTTATGGACATTGATAAACTTTTACAATTGATGATTAACAAAAACGGCTCTGACCTTTTTATCACTGCTGATGTCGCCCCTTCCATGAAAATCAATGGCAAAATACTGCCGGTTGGTAAAACGCCTTTAACTGCTGAGCAGACTATGAGGCTGGTTAAAGGCGTCATGACAGTCAATCAGCAAAAAGAGTTTGATGAGACCAACGAGTGCCAGTTTGCGATTACTGATCAGGCGCAGCAAGCACGTTTTAGGGTTAGTGCCTTTATACAACGTGATATGGCAGGGATGATTTTACGGAAAATCGAAAATAATATCCCTACTGTCGAGGAGCTACGCCTGCCACCCTCCCTAAAAGAGCTGGCAATGAAAAAGCGTGGTATTATTTTATTAGTAGGTGCAACCGGTACGGGTAAATCAACTACCCTTGCGGCAATGATAGGACACCGCAATCAAAACTCGCATGGTCATATTATTACCATAGAAGATCCTATCGAGTTTGTCCATAAGCATCGTGGCTGTATTATTACCCAGCGCGAAGTCGGTATCGATACCCACTCTTTTGAAGCCGGTCTAAAAAACACCTTGCGCCAAGCGCCAGATGTGATTTTGATCGGTGAGATTCGCAATCGTGAAGTCATGAGTTACGCGATTCAATATGCTGAAACGGGGCATTTGGTATTTGCAACGTTGCACGCCAATAATGCTAACCAAGCAATTGATCGCATTATTCACTTTTTTGAGACCAGTCGCCATAATCAGTTGTTTATGGATTTATCGCTTAACTTACAAGCCATTATCGCCCAGCAGTTGATTCCAACGCCTGACGGCAAAGGACGCCGGGCTGCTATCGAAATCTTGCTAAACTCACAGCTGATCAGCGACTATATCCGCAAAGGTGAGGTGCACGAAATCAAAGATGTCATGACACGCTCACGTGATAGCGGTATGCAGACATTTGACCAAGCACTGTTTGATCTATATGAAAACGGTGAGATTACTTATAAAGAAGCGATTCTTCATGCAGACTCGCCTAATGATCTGCGCTTAAAAATCAAACTCAGCAGCAAAAATGGCGTGGCAAACTTGGATGAAGGCGCGGACAGTTTATCGTTAGATATTACTTAATGATGTATTTTTAACCATAGTTATTATTTTTTATGCCTAAGAAACCGTTATAAAAAAGCCCTCATCATATATAAGGGCTTTTTTAATTTTATCTCATCGATAAGTTAATGCTTACTTGACGCTGTCCTTACAGGCTTGGTCATCACAGATACCATATAGTACCAATGAGTGACCTGATAACTTAAAGCCATGCTCTGCTGCTACTTTAAGCTGTTCTTCTTCAATCACTTCATTATGAAATTCGACAATCTTACCGCAATTATCACAAACCAGATGGTCGTGATGCTCTTCTTGAGTAATCTCAAACACGGATAAATTGTTTTCAAAGTTATGACGCTCGACAATACCTGCCTGCTCAAACTGAGTCAGCACGCGATAAACAGTCGCTAAACCCACATCTTCGCCTTGCTCAATTAGCGCCTTGTAAACCTCTTCTGCGCTCATATGATGCAGCTTTGCACTCTCAAGCAGCTCTAGAATTTTGATACGCGGTAACGTTACTTTTAGACCCGCTCTACGTAAGTCTTGATTGGTAAAAGAAGCCATAATATCCCTTCTGACTATGAAAGTCTTAGCAAATAAGTTCAAAAAACATAAGGTAAATAATCATTAGTAGTGATGAATGGGTAATTGCAAAAAATTATCCTCATACAAAATCAGTCACTATCAAATGTATTTCCAGTACATTTTTTCTAAAAAAAATGATTATAAGTATATGAATTTAAAATATTAATAATAAATGATGCCAGCGCACATTTGGTAAATAATGTCGTAAGTGGTAGGCAATTGCAAGTAAATGACGTATCATTTATCCAAGATTGTCGGTAAGACCAGTATCTACTGTGCTTAGCCGTACCTAACCCATTTTTTATGAGTCATCTTACCATGATAAAGACCCTAAATTTACGTCCGTTTCATTCTTCAAGCGCATTACGCAAGATTGTCATTACCAGCATATTGGGCGCCGCTGTTACCATGTCTGGCTGCTCGTTACTGAGTGTTTATAAGATTGATTTGCCACAAGGAACGCCTATTACTCAAACCCAAGCGCAAAAATTACAAGTGGGTATGAATCAAAATCAGGTACTTTATCTTCTTGGTAGTCCAGCCATTAGAGATACCCTAGAGCCGAACCGTTGGGACTATATTTATGACTATCAATCAGGGACTGAAGGTCAACGTAAAGGTATCGCTGACGTTAAAAACGCCAGTCAGCATCTAAAAGTATACTTTGATAATAATGGCATAGTGACTCGCATTCAGGGTTTAGAGTCTCTACCTAAATAATCGCTTCGATAGTGAGCTTTAATCCTCAAACTCGAGATTTACTTTTGCGCTGAGACATAGGATCAGCGCTTAAGCTTCTATATACCTCTATCCGATCAAAAGGCTGCAATTGATAGTTAAGTGGCTGTTTTTGCGCATAGATGCCAACGTGCCAACGTTTGGCTGTCGGCACTGCCACATCAATCACCTCATCGCACCATTTTGCTAGTCCTTCAAACTGTATCAACCAACCAGCTTGCTTCAATGCTGCATATAAGGTTGTGTCATCAGCTACTGACAAGGTTAGATAATGCTGACTCTGTGCATCTTCAGCATAGGCTAAGTATACCGTTATCATAATAGATTGTGGAACAGTGCCTTGCTGAACGTTGTCTTGTTGAGCACTATCCAGTTTATTAACCTGAATCTCATCAGCTGTTAGCTTAACCACTGCATCACCCAACCTATCAAGGCTAATAAGAGTGCTACGGGCACAATCAAACGTATCGCCACACGCCATAAATTATAAAAAGCTTCATTGCCAAAGTTTAAAGACTTACGCAAGTGACTGATTTTCATCTGCCATCCTGTAAAAACTGACAATAACAATACGGCTATCGTACTGATAATAACCAGTATACCTACCAGCCAAATAGTCGGTATGGCAACGACCAACACTATCGCTATGACAGCCGTTATGATCAAACTGACTAGCAGTCCAAACTTATGTGCGAGCTGCTGCGTACTATAATGTAGCAAGTAACTGGCGACAAAAATCACCCCTGCCCAATACAGTAGCTGTCCGATTGGTGGTAGCGTCATACCACTGATAAATAAAGCCACCATCCCTACCAATAATTGTAATATCCAAATCGGTAGCACCAGCTTGGTTGCTCGATATTCGCTTGACGCCTGAGCACGAGAGGGATTTTGAGCATAGTGATTGTCTACGCCCACCGCTGTTACCGCTTGCTTAGTGATACGGTTTTGACCAAACCAATATAAGCCTGTACCTGCGCCAACACTGACAAGTGCTAGTGCAACTGCTCGTGCCCATTCTCCTAAGCTGATATTGGTCATCGCAAAGGTAATATTTGGCAAACCGTTTGCTACCCCAAATATCAATCCAATAAGCATTAATCCCAAACCAATTGGTAAGGGTGTCACACCCAACAAGCTTAACAATGCGGCAATGACCATCAAGCCTGCGGCAACCGCAAAGCTTGGCACTTCAGGTGTGCTATTTAAGTCTGTAAGTGCAGTCAATATACCCGTGCTAGCACCTGATATCACAAGTGCTGCAATGATTATGGCTACGAGGGCAGCAAGCCAACCAAAGCCACGCCACAAGGCGCTGGCATCTGCCTCTCGAGTGAGCTTTTGCATACCCGCCAAAGGTGCTTCAGCACTACGATAAGCCAATGCTATCTCAGCATAAATGACCGGTAGCGAGACCAGCACCATAGCCAATAGCCACAACAGCCAAAAATCAATCTCTCCTATTGACGCCGGTGCAAACCAGCGAAAAAGCAATAATGGGAGCAGCGCTGCAATAAAATAAGAAGCATAGCGAATCATCATAATTTATATCCAAGCGATTCAAGGTGAGTAACATTGAGTAATATTAGTTAAGCATAAATAGCTTTTAAGCTTTTAATCGTCAAATTGATATATAGGCGATTTATTTTTATAAAGTAAAGTACTACTAATATGCCATTATATAAGGACTGACAGTTATAAAAAAACCCCGAAATCGGGGTTTAATAACTCAGTTAAAACGGATACAAGCAGCGCTCTTATCGATAATGTGAATAAAGCAAACCGACTTTATCTGATATTAGTGAATAGCACTCACATAATCTGACAAGATACGGATATCACGATCTGACAGTTTAGAAGCAACGGTCTGCATCATGCCCATCTCGCCTTCTTTTGCAGCATCATTGACACGCTTTTGCTCGTCGCTATCGATATCATCTACACGACCAGCGGCACGGAAAAGCTTTAACTGGGTGGCAATATATTCAGCATGCTGTCCACCTAAACGTGGAAATGCTGCCCATACGTTACCCGCTGCGTCTGGACCATGACAGCCCGCACAACCGATGACACCGCGTGACTTATCACCACCTAAAAATAACTTGCTGGCTTCTTGCGTGGTTGCAGGATTACCGAACGCCACACCCCAAGGTTTCTGGCTTGAGTAATAACCTGCAACGTTAGCTAAATCTTGCTGCGACAAATTCGCCACTTGCGACTGCATGATACCGTTTTTGCGGTAGCCTGCTTTAAAATTGATCAATTGCTTATATAAATACTTAACATTTTGACCACCAAGATTGGGCTGGGCGGGCACAGGGCTCACACCATCAACACCATGACAAGCAGCACAGACAGTTTCTGCAATTTGTTTGCCGGCATTAAGATCATATTCAGGAACAGTGATAGCAGCTTGTACGCTGAAACTTGCAACACATAAGCTGGCGGCAGCGATTAACTTTTTCATTGATACAAATCCTACTAACTCGATGTAAGCATTGTTTAGAGTGATTGCATTATGTAGACGCATTATATTCACAAAGCCATTATTTAGTTGCTAAGCCGTATATTCTATCGTCTTTATCACAAGCAGCACGAAAGTACTTACTAATATCAGGGTTTATTTTGGATTATTATAGCAAGACTTTTTACTATTTGCCTACTTAATCGTAGCATTGGGTAGTTTTCCCCTTCACTAACTCAATCTCTGGTTTATAAAGGGCAAAAAGCGCAAAAGGTTCTAGACCCTTGCGCCTTATTTATATGTCTTAGCAAATAGCTAATAAAGATTTAATAGATGTTTGGCTAATTATTTGCTCATATACTCAATCAGCTTACGATAGTCATCATTGCTACAATCTTCGCACAACCCACCAGCTGGCATCTGAATCATACCATTTTTAACCGAACTAATAAGTGCAGGCATGCCTTTTTGTTTTATTAGCTGCTGCCACTTGGCACTATCGCCTTTTTTAATCGCATTCAAGGCACCGCTGTCATGACACGCAGCGCAGGACTCATTATAAGTCGTTGCAGTACTAGCCGCCCCTGCACCAGTTATCATGGCTGCACTAATGATAAGCGCGCTAACACTGCTGGCTAAAAAGCGATTGCCTTTGGCAAAAATCATGGTCATCGATAACATAAGACACCTCCATTGGCTCATTCGTCCAGACGTTTGCTTCATTGCTTCTGTGCCTTAACATCTGTGAATAAACCTATTCTGATAGAGATTGTAACAATATATGTCAAATTAATATATATGAATATAGTTTAACTTTGTTAATACGCTTGGATAATGAATGGAGAAATGAGTTATTAGCCGCCTATTAATTACATCTCTACTGTAATTAATATGCGGCTAATAACCGTTATTTCAATAACTAAGCGCATTAATAGTATAGAATAGTCAGTAATTTAAAGCCCTTATTTTATGAAAGGTTGATAGTTGGTTATTAGTAGCCAAAGATGCTGTGCTATTGACCGAGCAATGGCAAAATCTTTTACTATTTTATCTAAATTTAAGTATCTAAATTTTAACCGTAATGAGTCATTTATGAGTACCCCGTTCAACGATGTCGCCGCCAAGCATGCGGCTTTTAATACCAAAGCCCGTCAGCGTATTCAGCAAACTGAATTTATGATGTCAGCACCAACCTTTCGCCTGTGTCCTGCAGATATAGGCTTAGAGGTGGCATTTGCTGGTCGCTCAAACGCTGGTAAGTCTTCTGCTATCAATGCGCTTACCAACCAGCGCCAATTGGCACGCTCATCTAAAACGCCTGGTCGTACGCAGATGATTAACTTTTTTAATGTTGGTGATGCTGATAGACGTTTGGTGGATTTGCCAGGTTATGGCTATGCCGCTGTACCGCTTGAGATGAAAAAAGAATGGCAGGTTGAGCTAGAAGAGTATTTGGTATCGCGCTCAAGCCTTGCAGGTCTGGTTCTGATGAGCGATATCCGTCATCCATTGAAGTTCTTTGATGAGCAAATGCTACGTTGGGCAAAAGATGGTGAGCTGCCCGTTCATATCTTGTTAACGAAAGCAGATAAGCTAAAGTATGGTGCCTCTAAAAATGCATTGCTTAATACGCGTAAAAGACTGAAAGAACTGGGTCTGAACTGTAGTATTCAGCTATTTTCAGCCTTAAGAAAAGAAGGGCTAGATGAATTAGCAGGCGTTATGGGCAACTGGTATGAGTATCAGCTTGATGCAGACAAAATTATCGAGTCCTCTTTTGCGTTGCTAGAAGGTGATGAGCTAGAAGACGCAATCGAACAGGATGCGCTTCAAAAAGACAGCTCTCAACAAGACAGCAAATAAATCCCATATCCTTCAATGAAAAAGGGTTTATCGTTATTATCGATAAACCCTTTTTTGTTATCATTTTTTACCATTTAAGCAGATTACCATTTACACCGATTTATATTTAAGCGCATAATAATTGTGCCAACGCTTGTGGCGTGTCCACCTGATATGTAGGCTGCTGTGCGGCAAGCTCGTCGCTGCTGGCGGTACCATAATTAACTGCAATACTGGTCATGCCCAGACTGTTTGCCATTTGAATATCATAAATGCTATCACCGATAAATACGGCATCAGAGATTTGCTGTTCGGTATATTGCAAAATATCCGTCAGCATTTGTGGGTCAGGTTTGGAGCCTGCTTCATCCGCACAGCGCGTCATAACAAAATAATGATGGCTATCTGAAGCGTCCAAAACACGATCTAGACCCTTACGTTTTTTACCTGTCGCAACTGCAAGCTGACGATTTTGCTGCTGCAAGGTTTGTAGCATATTTTCTATCGGCGCAAAGAACGGTGTACGCTGGCTGTTAGCAATATAATAATCTGCGTAACTTTGTTGAATTAGCAGTTTTTGCTCATCGCTTGAATACGGATATAAAAGCTCAATGCCCTTCATTAAACTTAACCCGATAATATCTTTGACGGCCTTATCGGTTGTCTTGAAGCCATGTGCCTCACCTGCTATATGCATAGCTTCAACAATCAAGCCAATCGAATCCATTAGCGTACCGTCCCAATCAAATATGATTAAGGTCTTATCGGCTAAATGATGCGGGTTGGCTGACTGAGAACTCTGAGCAGGAATCATTGTAGTAGTTTGGCTCATAAATAGACCTTCATGAATAATCATAATAAATGGCAGATAGCAAAACGTCACGGCGACTTATGTTTCATAAGCTATCGTGACGTTTAAAGCTGATGCTTAACATAGCATCTAATCAAAGATTGTTTAAGCAGCCGATTATTTAGGCAAATTGGCTTTAATCTCTTCTGTCATCCAGTCGAGCATCTCTTCTGGTAAAGGCGCAGTGATAGTCTCATAACCAGGTATATCTAAGCGCCACGCATGTAAGCACAGACGATGCACGCCAGATTTATCATGTACATGGTACTTATCATCCCCTAAGATAGCATGACCGATATGAGCCAAATGCACACGAATTTGATGGGTACGTCCGGTGAGCGGCTTGGCTTCAATCAAGCTAACGGGCTGCTCAGCAATCATAAAACGACCATGAACGACGATATCAGTCTGACTCTCTTTGGTTTGCGGGTCTTGTGTATCTACCTTAACACGGCGCTCACCGCTTGCCAGTGTATAACGCAACAATGACGCATCGATACGTTGTTCGTTAAGTGTAGGCTGACCTTTCGCAATACATAAGTAATGCTTTTGAATGGTTTTGTCGACCAGGTGCTGCTGCAATACTTTAAGTGCAGAGCGTTTTTTAGAGATCATCAATAAACCTGAAGTATCTTTATCGATACGATGCACCAGCTCTAAATACTTCTTGCCTGTGACTTCACGCATGGCTTCAATGACACCAAAGGCAAGACCACTACCGCCATGAACCGCAATACCTGATGGTTTATTAAGCACGATCAAACCTTCATCTTCATAGACCACACGCGCCAATAAGCTTTTGGCAAATTCGGTGCTGATGATAGGTTTTTCACGAGTGGCAAGTACCACTGGCGCAATACGTACCACATCTTCACGCTGCACTCTGTCATGAGCCTTGCAGCGCTTGTTATTGACGCGAATCTCATCTGAGCGAATCATTTTATAGATATGCGGTTTTGGCAAACCTTTTAAGCGATTAAGCAAAAAGTTATCCAAGCGCTGGTCGTGCTGATGACGCGTGACTTCAAGGTAATTGACCTTGCCGAAGTTGCTAATCTCATCGTCAGCACTTTGTGGGCGCGTTTTGCTATTAAAGATAGCTGGCGCTTCGTGGATAGGTTCGTCGTTTGTCATTTTTGAGTTCGTCATTTTTAGTTAGGCAATTACATAAAGATTTGCTATAGTTTAACATGTTGAGCGCCAATTAAGCAGAGGCTGAGACAATAATTCATTGCTAATTGATTGTTGTTTTAGGTGGAAAATATCGATTTTATGACTGGCTAATCACTTGTCAATATAATCGGCTGACTCATACAACCTATGCAAGCTCGGCGCTTCATCTGATTTTAAGGGTGTTATAGCAACAGATATACTTTATAATACCTAATAAATTGAAAGAACATGACTGATATTTATCAGTAAAAAATTATTTTTTAGTAAAAACTATTTATTCTTATGAAGCATTTCTTACAGGATATTATGACAATAGATAGTATCGACTTTATAAATATGGCATTAGCCTTTTATTAAGCGATAACCAACCATACACCCTTTACTCACTACCCGCATGATAACGACTTGATTTGATGATTTATTATCTAACAGTCCTTTAGCCGCGTGCAGTTGAGCAAGTATGGGTCGTTGAGAGTGCAATCGAGTATTACCCTGTAAACCTCGATAACTGCCTGAGTATTGGTGGTCAAACAGAGGACGATAAGTAGAATAGACATGAGACACCGTGCCGATAAGCCGGTCATTTATTCTGTTTGCCAAGTACGCCCCGCTGATGACTAACGCAGCAAGAACTCGCTTTGAGACGCCCAAGATATTATTAACGTTATATCCAAAAGAACGATAAATAAAGAATGACTAATTGCTTAATCTGGACGGATAACCGCTGAATTGTAATTTATACAGTCAACAGCGATATGATTGCTAGACCTTGATTGATTATGTGACAGCACGATGCTTTTTTGGTATCAGTAATACCTTTATATATCAGTAACCATCCGCCACTATGACGAAATGACAAAGTGCGCTGACCACCAATATGGTTCAAAATACTGATAATAAACGATCACTAACCTGCTTATGCATTAATCGCTATAACAAGCCTGCTTATATTAAGATATAGACTTACACCCTATACCTTCTATATTGAAGTTACTATCACTGGTCCAAAGTTAAGCTTTCGAAACGCGTTTCTGCGCTTTATTAATGCCATGCTTTATGTTCTTTCGTTAATTTATATCTGTTTATGCTGATTTTGTTATTAGCAAGTACTTGCCACTTTACCCTAAAGCCTGTCTTTTCGTTATTATGCGTACTCATAGGATACTATTATGAAACGCATTTTAATCAACGCCACCCAAAACGAAGAGATTCGTGTTGCCCTCTGTAAAGGCAATCATCTATACGATTTCGATCTCGAAAACCGTACCCGCGAACAAAAAAAATCTAATATCTATAAAGGTCATGTGACCCGTGTCGAGCCCTCGCTTGAAGCGGTATTTGTCGAATATGGCTCACAGCGTCAAGGCTTCTTGCCGATTCGTGAAATCTCTGCCGAATATTTAAGCGGAAATCCACGTGATGAGAACATCAAAAAGCTGATCAAAGAAGGTGACGAGCTCATCGTCCAAGTTGAAAAAGAAGAGCGCGGCAATAAAGGCGCTGCCCTTTCAACTTATGTGTCATTGGCTGGTCGTTATCTGGTATTAATGCCAAACAATCCTCGCGGCGGTGGCATCTCGCGTCAAATCTCAGGCAAGCTGCGTGAAGATATGAAACGTATGCTTGGCAGCTTAGATCTGCCAAAAGGCATGAGTGTCATCATACGTACTGCTGGTATTGGTAAAACCCAAGAAGACTTGCAGCACGATTTAAATCATTTGCTAAACATCTGGCAAGCCATTCAAGAACAAAACCAAAAATATCCATCACCGCGCCTAGTGCATCAAGAAGCGGGCGTCGTTACGCGTGCTGTCCGTGACTATCTACGTGATGACATCTCTGAGATTTGGATTGATAACGAAAATGCTTATATTGAAGCGGCGGGATTTATCGATGCTGTGATGCCAAAACAGGCTGAAAAACTACGCAAATATACCGATTATGAGCCGATGTTTTCGCGCTTTAATATTGAAAAACAGATTGAAACCGCCTATCAGCGTGAAGTTCGCCTACCATCAGGTGGCTCAATTGTTATCGATCAGACAGAAGCATTGGTATCTATCGATATCAACTCTGCTAAGTCTACTAAAGGTTCAGACGTTGCTGAAACCGCTTACCATACCAATCTAGAAGCCGCCGATGAGATTGCCCGTCAATTGCGCCTTCGCGATATGGGCGGTTTGATTGTCATTGATTTCATTGATATGAATGATAACAAGCATCAAAAAGAAGTTGAAAAACGTCTGATTGATGCCACTAAATATGACCGTGCCCGCGTTCAGTTTGGTGATATTTCCAAGTTTGGTTTGATGGAAATGAGCCGTCAGCGCCTGCGTCCGTCATTAGAAGAATCAACTGGTTATATCTGCCCACGCTGTCATGGTAATGGCATGATTCGTGACCTGCGTTCATTGTCATTATCTATCATGCGTCAGATCGAGCAAATCGCGCTAAAAGAGCGTCAAGGTGAAGTTCAAGCAGAAGTACCGACTGATATCGCAGCGTTTTTGCTGAATGAGAAACGCGACAGCTTGGTCTATCTTGAGCAAGACAGTGGTACGCGTATCACTATTTTGCCGCATGCGCATTTAGAATCGCCAAACTTTAAACTTCACTTTAATCGCGATGGCTTTGCTCCATCAAGCTACGAGCGTATCACCGATACTCAGCTGCAAGAACATAGCGAGCTTGGCTACAACGTTGACTGGCAAACGGCTGAAAAAGAGCGCCCTGAGCAGCAGCCAACTCGACAGCCTCGTCAAGCTGCGGATAAAAATAGCAGCGATCAAGCGCAGGCTCGTCCTAACGCCCAGCAAAGTACGCCTACGCAGCAGCAACAGAATAGCACCAGTCATAGCAATGAACATCGCAGTAATAACAATAGTAGCAATGTGACATCAGCACGTGCGTCACAGGCTCAAGAGACTCCAAGCGCTCAAAACCCTCAGAGCTCTCAAAACATTGTGACCCCATCAGCGCCAGTAGCACCACAACCTACTGCTATTGCCGCTGCACAGCCGCAAGCAGTTGCTTGGTTGTCTAATTTATTTGCGCAAGCACCGCAAGCTCAAACCACATCAAGTGTTAGTAGTCGAGATGCTGCTGAAGCTATTGAAGCATTGGTTAATACCGGAGCACAAAGTCTAGGCTCGTTTGGCCAAGTGGATAATACGGCTTTAGCGAACAATGACAATAGTCAAAATACTGCAACGCCTCAGCCAGCAACTAATCAGCAAAGTAGTGATGAGCAAAATCGTCAATTGACACGTTCTGCTGAGAGTAGTACTGATGATAGCAGCGACGCTGAAGAAAGAAGAAGACGTAAACCACGCAAATCAAGACCATCTAAGCCGCGTCAAAGAAAAGAGCAGGCAGATGAAACTGAGAATAGCGCCACTAGCAATACGACTGACAGCAGCGCTAGCACTGATGACAAAGCTAACAATCAAGATAAACGTCAGCAGGATAATAGACGTCATAACGATCGTAATCGCAACAATCGCCAAGACAATAATCGTAATACAAATGAAGACAACGCTAATCCGACCAGTGTTAATGCAACCAGTGTCAGCGACAGCAGTCGTTCTGACAGCTCTGATAATGTAGTAGAAGAGCAAACTCGTACTAAGCGCAAATCGAACAGTCAACGTGGATCACGTGGCAAGCTTGAGCGCGGTGAAACTTTAACGGCAGCTGACTCTAAGCAAAACAATCAGCAAGCCTCTAAAAATGCTAACAGCAACAAACACCATTCTAATGCGCGTCGCAACCAAGACCCTAATGAAGTAGTATTACAGGTGAATGAAGCTGCTAGTGAGCTCAAATCACCAGAAGTGGTACATTTGTCATTAGATGATAGCAAGTCTGCATCACGCCAAGCGACTCACAAGCAAGCAGTAATTGAAAGTGATACTGATGCTGAAAAAGAGCGTTCAGAGAATAATAATGAGCAGCGTGCGGATAAGCAAAAGTCAGTCGATAACAAACCAGCTCAACAAACTGCTAAAACGATTGATACCAGCAGCGTTGCATCTGATAACACACAACAAAGTAGCGTCCAAGCTGAAACTTCCGAAAAAGTCTCTGCACAAGTCAATACTACTCAGATCGATCAAGTAGAAAAAAGCGCTAATCCCAACAAAGCGGATCAACCTACTTCGAAAGAAGACGATAAAAGCGGCGATAAAATTAGTAGCCACAAACCTGCTGTAGATGAACGAGCTAATACAAAAATTAGCATAGACAGTGAAGCCGAGAATACTGCATCAACTCAAGAAGTGGTAGCGGTACAAGTAGAAAAGGCAGCGCCAATCGAAACCACTCAGAAGGCTCATGTTGCTGAAGATACTGCCGAAGAAAATGTGGTCGTGGATTCTAACGAAGTTGCTGCCGAGGATAGTAGCAGTCAGGCAGTACTTGAGCTTAGCCGTGATTCTTTATTTGCTGAACGCTACGTTGCGGCAAATAAGTTTGGTCAAGCCAGTAATGACCCACGCGTCGTACGTCTTCAACAGGTGCAAGCATCATTTGCTAAAGCGTCTCACGCAAATGAGCAAGATGTGCAAGTTAGTGAACGCGCGCCTACCATTCGTGGTACGGTTGGTGAATTTATCCGTGCAACCTTAGCAGAGGCAGAAAATCGCTTAGCGACAGACGGTGTCATCAGCTGCTTTAATGCTGCTATCGCTAAGCATCTAGAGCAGACGCTAGTTAAAGACAGCGCTGACAAGCAAGTGGCTATTAAACCAGTTGCTCATAGCGACTTTGACTTTAGTAACTACGGCTATCAGCCTTTAGCAGCGGACTACATTGCACGTTTTGAGTCAATGACAAAAGCCGTCAGTCAGTTTGCAGCGTCCCAAGGTAAAACCTCAGTAGAACCCCGTGCTATCAGTAAACGTGCTAGCAACGATCCACGTGGTCAGCATCCTGATTATAAAGAATCAGCGGTATTGGCGGTTACTGATGCGGCAAATAACGAGCCCGTTCAAACGGGCATCGATATTGATGCGCATGAAGTAGAAGCCGGTGCTCTGGTCAATCAAGCTCAAACAGATGCTGTCAGTGATCAAAGCAAGCAGTTATTAGATACTGAGCAAACATTAGCAGAAGTAGATGCAGTGCAAGCTCATATCGAAAGCACTGATATCGAAAGTATCAAAAGTGTCGAAAATGATGTACCTGAAATCAAAATGACCGACATCGACGCTGCTGAGGTTGCAAACGTTACTGTCGAGCAAAGTGAGACCGTACAAGATGCTGAATCAATAGTAGCGCCTTCTCTGAAAGACGACAGTCAAGCAGCCAAGTCAAAAACGACCATAGCCAGTTATAAAAACATGATTGAAAATGTGGCAGAGCAATTACTACCACAAAAAGGCATGTTCAACTTAACAACGCCTAAAGTACCAAAGGCTCGTGCCCGTAAGCCAAAAGCTGACCATAAAAAGCCGACGCAAGCTGAAAAACTTGAGTCAGATGATTCAGATAACTCAGATAGAGAGAGCTAATCGTAAGTTACCCTGTCTAAAAAGCAAAAGCCCCAAAGTTGTCAGCAACTTTGGGGCTTTTTTTATTTTCTATTTGATTGAATATAAGAGCTTATTTAATATTGTCGATTAATAACCAAAGCTATTAATGAGCAGCAGATTCATCCTTGTTGCGTATTTTACCAACAACCGTCAAGAGTGCAACGATGATCGCGCCAATAATAAAGCCAATAACACCATTCAATAATGCGGTAGTGAAACTTTCAAAAATACCGGTCAAATGGGCAATATCCTCAACACCATGATATAAGAAATTAATGCCATGCACTAAGATACCACCACCGACTAAGAACATCGCCAAGGTACCAGCGATAGATAGAAATTTCATTAATTTGGGCGCTGCGGCAAATAAAACCTTACCGACCTTTTGGGTAAATGCGCCTTCTTTTTCCATCATATGTAAACCAACATCATCAATCTTGACAATACCAGCAACCAGACCATAAATACCAACGGTAATACTAATCGCTAAAATAGACAGTACCAAACTGCGCTCTAGCAAAGTTGCGCTAGCAGTAGCACCCAGTGCAATCACAATAATTTCTGCTGATAAAATAAAATCGGTACGTATTGCTCCTTTGATTTTCTCTTTTTCAAAAGCAACCAAATCTACCTTTTCATCAGCATTGGCTTTGCGACGAGCTTCTTGCTCTTCATCATGCGGTAAAGCATGTGGCCAAAAGCGGTGGATGACTTTTTCGGCACCTTCATACACCAAAAACAACCCACCACACATCAATAAAAACGTAATTAATGGCGGGTAAATAGCGCTGATAAGTAACGCCGCTGGCACCAAGATAAGCTTATTAATAAATGAGCCTTTGGCAACCGCCCAAACAACGGGAAGCTCACGGTTTGCTTTGACGCCTGAGACCTGCTCAGCGTTAAGCGCTAAATCATCACCCAGTACCCCTGCTGTTTTTTTAGCAGCAAGTTTAGTCATGACTGAGACATCATCCAATATCACGCTGATATCATCAAGTAAGGTTAATAAACTGGCACCTGCCATAGTTGCTCCTTAAGCTAAATTGCTTCAATAAGTAAATTTTCAAATAACAGATGACTCTGTCATAAAATATGGTCAGTCACAAAACACAGTTATAAGCAGTAGCCTACCTAGACATAAAATGATATGAAATAGCACAAATGTATTTTATTTATATTTTCTTAACGAATAGCTACAAATTGTGTATTTAATAAGACCGTTATACAGGCTTTCGCTGTTATTTATAAAAATATGCTAATATGAGGCTGATTATTAGTTATCTTTTGTTATCAATAAACTGTAAAAATTTATTACCTCTTATGGCTCGATCTAGTCATCATGTTAGATCAAAATATGTTAGATCAAAATTCCAAAAAATCTTCATTACCTTTTGCTATCAAAATCTTGATTAGGCATGACTGCCTAAAGGAAACATCCTATGTTCTTAGCGCCTTTTTCTAAAACCAATCTCAACCGTGATACATTTTCTCGCAGTCCTCTTACTCGTGTTATGAGTGCTGCCTTGCTGGTTATCGTTGCAGCTGGCTGCTCTAATAATGCAGCAGATGCGACCAGCAATACAGATCTTGTCAATAGCAGCAAAGCCAAAACGAGTACTGCTGCGGTTTCTAAGGACAGCGATGCTAAAGTAGTAAAGTCTTTGCAAGCCAATTTAAAGGCTTCTGGCATTGAAGAGACTATTCTCTCAGCTGTACCAACCGATATGACTGGTATTTATTGGGTGACAGCTGAAGGATTGCCTTCTTTTTTTACGGATAAGGCGGGCAAGCATATTATTCAAGGGCAAATCATCGCGGTTGGTGCAGAAGCGCCTGTAGATATTAGTGCCGCGTTGTTGGCCAGTACTGCCCAAGAAGCGTTAAAAGCAGTCGACAAAAAAGACATGGTTATTTATCCAGCAAAGGGCGCGACTAAAGCTGTGGTTTACGCCTTTACAGATGCAGATTGTGGTTATTGCCGTAAATTGCATGAAGAGATGGATGATATTAATACACGTGGCATCGAGGTACGTTATCTGGCATGGCCACGTAGCCAAGAATCAGTGCCAAAAATGGAAGCTATTTGGTGTAGTCAAGATCGTAAGGCGGCAATGAATCAGGGGAAAGCTGGCGCCGATGTGCAAGCGCCTAGCTGTGCCAATCCTGTGCAAGAACAGATGGCATTAGGGGCAAAACTTGGTGTGCGAGGTACGCCGGCTATCTTTACTGAAGCAGGACAGCAAGTAGGCGGCTATCTACCTGCAGCTCAATTGGCAGAAGCAGTTGGCGCTAACTAAAGACGGTTATATGCTTTAAGTATTTGTGATATGTATGACGGTGGCGACATTGTGTAGACGTCACAACTGCTTATCGGTATGATAGGATAAAGCGCTAGGCAAACTTAGCCATATCATTTCTATATAAGCGCTTATTTATGTTAGTGATTCTTGTAGTTTCAAGATCTTTCATAGCAGCGTTTTTTATCCCACTATTTAATCTCTTGAGGATCCTGTGAGCAAATCCATCAAACTAGCGATACTTGGTTTAGGCACCGTCGGAACGGGCGTGGTCAATCTAATCAATGATAATTTAGATGAACTAAAACGTCGTAGCGGACGCGACATTGTGATTACCGAAGTTGGTATTCGTCGTCAGCGTGATGACATTAATCCCAATATTATGCAAAACAGTGATCTGATGGCAACCGCTGCCAGTGACAATGTCGATATTGTCATCGAATTAATTGGCGGTACGACCCTTGCAAAAGACGTTATTATGTACGCTATCAAAAATGGCAAGCATGTGGTGACCGCCAATAAAGCGTTATTGGCTGAGCATGGTAATGAGATTTTTGCTTTTGCTGAACAGCATAATGTTCATGTCGCCTATGAAGCAGCTGTAGCAGGTGGTATTCCAATTATTAAGGTCATGCGTGAAGGTTTGGCTGCCAATAAAATTGATTGGCTAGCGGGTATCATTAATGGTACGGGCAACTTTATCATGACAGAGATGCGCGATAAAGGTCGCCCTTTTGCCGATGTACTGAACGAGGCGCAAGCACTTGGTTATGCTGAAGCCGACCCTACTTTTGACGTTGAAGGTATCGATGCGGCGCACAAGCTGGCGCTGCTTGCCTCTATCGCCTTTGGTATTCCATTGCAGTTTGACAAAGTCTACTGTGAAGGTATTACCGGTATTACTTTGCAGGATGTCAATTACGCTGAAGAGCTTGGCTATCGTATTAAGCACTTGGGCTTTGCAGTTCGCCGTGCAGGAAATGGCAGCGGGGACGACAGCGCCGGTATTGAGCTGCGTGTACACCCAACGCTGATTCCACAGAACGCCCTACTTGCTAATGTTAATGGCGTAAAGAATGCCGTACTGGTGAACTCTCACCCTCTCGGTCAGACGTTATATTGCGGTGACGGCGCGGGTGCAGGCGCAACGGCTTCTGCAGTGATGGCAGATGTGATGGATTTAGTGCGTGTATTAGGATGTAAAGATGCTGACCAACAAAACAGCAATGGTCATCATGTACCGCACTTAGCCTTTATCCCTGAAAAATTGTCAGATACGCCGATATTGCGTGCTGAACAAATGATTACCGGATATTATTTACGTGTACATGCCTATGACAGTCCTGGAGTATTGGCAGATATTACCCGTATCTTGAGTGATGCCGGTATCAATATCGATGCTATTTTACAAAAACCGGCGCATAAGCTTGGGCAAGTGCCAGTGATTATTTTAACGCTGCCAGTGGTTGAGAGTCAGATGAATCTTGCCATCGAAAAAATCGAGAAGTTAGACACCATTACTGATAAAGTAGTACGCATACGCTTAGATGAGCTGGCGTAAAAATATGCTTTAATCAATCAAATATGTTGGATTAAAATACTCAAAAAAGGAAATAACAATGTCACATGATGCAATTGTAATCTTAAACGGCGCTCGTACCCCAATGGGCGGCTTCCAAGGCGCATTGACAGACATAAGCGCCACAGATTTGGGCGCAGCGGCTATCAAAGCAGCTGTTGAGCGTTCAGGCGTTAATGTTGATAATATTGATGAAGTTATTATGGGCTGTATCTTAACCGCAGGTTTGGGTCAAGGTCCTGCGCGTCAAGCGATGCGCAAAGCTGGCTTGTCTGATGCGACGGGTGCAGTTACCATCAATAAGCTGTGCGGCTCAGGTCTAAAAGCAGTTATGCAAGCTCATGACGGTATCAAAGCCGGAAGCTTTAAGGTTGCTGTTGCTGGCGGTATGGAGTCGATGACCAATGCGCCTTATATCATGCCAGGTTCGCGTGGTGGCTATCGCATGGGACATAAAGAAGTCAAAGATCATATGTTCTTAGACGGTCTAGAAGATGCCGATACTGGTAAGTTAATGGGTCAATTTGCACAAGAAATGGCGGATGAAAAAGGCTATACGCGCGAACAAATGGATAATTTTGCTATTGAGTCGCTAAATCGTGCACTTACAGCGATCAAAGACAATCATTTCAAAGATGAAATTGAACCAGTTACGTTCAAAACTCGTAAAGGCGAGCAAACGGTTGATACCGATGAGCAGCCTGCCCTTGCTAATGCTGAGCGCATCCCTACTTTGCGTCCTGCCTTTGCAAAAGACGGTACCATCACCGCAGCAAACGCCAGCTCTATCTCAGACGGTGCTGCAGCTGTTGTATTGATGAAAGAGTCACAAGCCAAAGAAGAAGGTCTAGAGTATCAAGCGCGTATCATTGCGACTGCCTCTAATTCTCGTCATCCAAGCGAGTTCACTATTGCCCCAGTTGGCGCGATTGAAAAAGTATTGGCAAGTGCTGGCTGGTCAGTCGCTGATGTCGATTTATGGGAAATCAATGAAGCATTTGCCATGGTTACGATGGCAGCAATGGATGAGCTAAACATCGAACATGCTAAAGTAAACATCGAAGGCGGTGCTTGTGCCCTTGGTCATCCAGTGGGCTGTTCAGGCGCTCGTATCCTAGTGACGCTTATTAACTCTCTAAAGCGTACTGGTGGCAAAAAAGGCGTTGCTACACTGTGTATCGGTGGCGGCGAAGCAGTAGCAGTAGCAATCGAATTGGCTTAAGCTATTTTAAAATGATCGGTATGCTGTAAATATTTAGCTTATTATTAGAATCTAAAACCGCGTAGCTTTGAGCAATGCGGTTTTTTTATGTCAAAATATTAACACCCGTCTGCTTAAACGTATTAGCGTAGGAAAGCCTTAACTTAAAGGTTATATAGTGATTATGCTCTTTACAGCCTATTACACACCCTTACGTCAAGCGCACACTTTGCTACCTTGCTTATATATCTCATGCCAAATCGTCCTGTTACGATAACAACAAGTCGAGATAGCGACTGGCTATAATAAATACTATTGCTTGAACCGTTTATCTAATAACAGTTCATATAAGAATATCAATAAACCATTTTATAAAAAGAAATTTACTCATACAAAAGGAAGATAATAATGAGCCAACTTATTCGTTTAAGAGATATCCAAGCAACTCACCGTGATCTGATCGGTGATGATTATTATGACCCAACTGGCAAGACTGCTTTTGGTGTTAATGAAGAAAAAATCGGTAAAATTGAAGGCGCATTGGTAGAAGATACTACTGGTCGCATTCGTTACTTAATCGTCGATGCAGGTGGCTGGTTTAGCTCAAAAGAAGTATTGGTACCAGCAGGTTTAGCACGTATCGTTGGTGATGACGTATTCTTTGATAGCTTGACCAAATCGCAGGTCGAAGCGATGGAAGTCTATGACCATGATTATCAATATAGCTATAAAGAACAGTATGAAAGAGACCGTCAGGCATTTGTCGCTGACAGTATCCCAGAAGCTGAGCGTATGGAAATTGCCGATCATAATTACGATGCACCAAATACGTTAGAGCTATTAGAAGAACGTCTGACTGTTAATAAAGATCGTATTGTGGCAGGTTTGGTAAAAGTCGGTAAACATGTCGTGACTGAAGAGCGTAACGTCAATGTTGACTTGGAAGAAGAGCATGCCAATATTGAACGTACCAATGTTAATCGCCCAACTGAACGCCGTATCGGTGATATCGATGGCAATAATACGATCGAAGTTGAGCTAGAAGCTGAGCGTGCTCATGTCAATAAAGAGACCTATGTCACAGAAGAAGTGAATGTTGGTAAAACGACAGAGCGTCATACTGAGACTATCGTAGATACTATTCAACGTGAAGAGCTAGATGTCGATAATAATGGTAACGTGATTGATCGTGATGGCAATTTGTTTACCCGTGATGATATCACTGCTGAAGATGTACGCCGCGCTCGTGGTATGTAATAGGCTAGCCATTCGTATGCCTTTGTAATCTAAATAGTATTTGTGATATTGTTATATACTATTTAAATCAATACCATACGACAGCCATTAGCCACTGAGTGATTTGCTCAGTAGATAAGACCAGAGCTCGTCTCTGGTCTTTTTTTATATACAATAATAAGGACAACAACCATGAATGCTAATAATGAAAATAACTATCCTAATACCAACTATCCTGATTTTACCAATAATACCGCTAGTGGCACGCAAGATGATTTAACCTCATCTGACTTGTTATCATCTGATCATAGTCAGAAGCAAACAATAATAAGCAATCAACAAGAAAGTATTTCAGAAAATCTACCTGATACTAATAACAATAACGGTGGTTATCTAGAATTATTAGAAGAGCGCCCAGTAGTCAATAAAGAGCGCTTGGATGTTGGTAAAGTAACTGTCACCAAGCATTTTCGCACCAAAACTATTCAAGTACCTATTGAGCTGGTAGAAGAATATATCACGGTACGTACCGATTATCAGGATGCCGAAAGTCAGGATCTATTGTCAGGGAACTATGATGATAAAGACATATTGCGTCATGTGGAGCCTTCATTAGACAGTAAAGCCGTCGTTACTATCAATGGCACACAAGTTGAGATTGGCGATGCGCCTATTGAAATTGTCTTATCGCGTCAAATCGCAACCATTACTAAGGACACTTATGTTATCCAAGAAATAGCCATTGAAAAAACCACACATACGCATACTGACAGCATTGAAGTCGAACTCAAACATGAGGAACTCGATGTTACTGAAGAAGGGTTTTTGGCACATGAACAAAATACGGCTCATAAGAGATAAGCTGTCGAATTTCGAATTTTGTGGAAAGCAAAAGCAAAAAAGCAACGCGAACGTTGCTTTTTTTATATTAAATTATCCATCAACGTTCTAGCCATTATTGAGTCTTTTTACATTCATAAGTAGTGACGTTAGTAGTGTCAGTGCCAGCGGTACGCATTACACCTGTTTCGCGATCTTTATGGGCTACGCGCCATTGTACAAAGCCTGTCGTCCCATCGATAGCCGTTGCGCCCTCAAATACTTCAGGATTGCTGGCTTCATTGGTTTTTGTCAAAGTGACAGTACCTTTAGCAGTTGCAAGTACCACTTGGCTATCCGTATCTTTATAAGTCGCTTCGACTTCTAGCTCAGGAGAGCACAAGTACGTTATTTGATTGACGCCAGTATTTACTGTAGCTACGGTATCATCTTCTACGTCGCTGGCAGGCGCATCTACCACCACATCACTAGGCTCGGCAGGATCAGCGGACATGGGTACAGACTGCTCTTCACTGATACTGTCTTCTAGACTTGGCTCTGTCTCTTGCTGTTGTTGACAAGCGCTAAGCGTCATGGCACCCGCCAGTAAACTGGTTAGGACGATAGAGGTACGCAATTTTTTTAATAATTCTACATTCATCACACTCTCCCAAATAAAGATGTTAAACACTATAGCGCGCCCGTAAATTCACGCCTATGTTGGATTTGTAATTAATCGCCAAAAAGACACTGATACTTTTATAATCGTAATTCTCATACTCATACTCATACTTATACTCATATTAATTATTCGATATAAGTACTAAGGCTATATCTATAAAAAAGCCCCTATCTATTCGATAAGGACTTTTTAATCAAGGAATGTTAGCTAGGTTTAGATTTTGCCATGACATTGCTTATACTTAAGTGCTGAACCACATGGGCATGGGGCGTTACGGCTGATATTCATACCAGCATATGGGTCTGTATCATCGCTACTGCCCGCCATAGCACCTGCCACGCCAGCACCCGTAGCACCGCCAACGACATTGCGGCTTTGCACTGCTGCTCTTTCCACACCGCCATCCATATTATCGATATCACTATGCTCAAACTGCATTTGCATATGGGCTGCATTTTCACGTTGCTGTGTTTCTAACGCCTCTAGCTCTTCTTTGGTTGGGATATGCACACGTGATAAGTCTTGTACTGTTTCAGACTTGATCGCGCCAAGCATCATCTGGAACAGCTCAAATGATTCACGCTTATATTCCTGCTCAGGGTTTTTCTGTGCATAGCCACGCAGATGAATACCTTTACGCAGCTGATCCATCTGGGTTAAATGCTCTTTCCAGTGCTTATCTAAACTTTGCAGCATAAAATGACGCTCAAGCTGGGCAGCATCTTTTTCGCCCATTTGCTCACGGCGACTGTGATAACGATCCAATGCTGTTTCGATGATCTTGGCTCGTAAGCCTTCTTCATCTAGGCGGCGATCTTCATCAAGCCAATCGTTAATGGGCATTGCAATCTTAAATTCGTTCTCAAGCTCATCCTCTAACCCATCGATATTCCACTGATCATCGATAGAACCTGGCGGAATAAACTGGTTAATCATGGCATTATAGACTTCTTGATGCATGATTTTAATGGCCTCTAACAAATCCATCTCAGCCAACAAATCATCACGCTGACCATAGATGACTTTACGTTGATCATTGGCCACATCATCGTATTTCAGTAGGTTTTTACGCGCATCAAAATCACGACTTTCTACTTTACCTTGAGCGTTTTCAATCGACTTTGAAACCATTTTATGTTCAATGGCTTCATCTTCTTTGAGACCCATGGCACGCATCATATTCACGACGCGGTCACCGGCGAAGATACGCATTAAGTCATCTTCAAGTGATAAGAAGAAACGTGACATCCCAGGATCACCTTGACGACCCGCACGACCACGCAGCTGATTATCAATACGGCGTGATTCATGACGTTCAGAACCAATAATATGCAAACCACCAGCCGCAACGACTTGGTCATGCTTGATTTGCCATTGGGCTTTTAGACGCGCCATTTCTTCAGGGCTAACCGCATCAATATCTTCAATAAACGATTGCCAGTTACCGCCAAGGATAATATCGGTACCACGACCTGCCATATTGGTAGCAATCGTGACCGATTTTGGACTACCTGCCTGCGCAATGATTTCAGCTTCACGCTCATGCTGCTTAGCGTTTAGCACATTATGCTTAACGCCTTCTTGATCGAGCAGATAGGACAATTCTTCACTGGCTTCAATCGTTGCCGTACCGACCAATACTGGCGCGCCTTTAGCTTGAATCTCTTGAATCTCGCGGATGATGCCTTTGTATTTGCCTAACTTGGTTAAGAAAATTTGGTCATCCATATCGACACGAGCAATCGGCTCATGCGTTGGAATCACAATGACGTCTAAATCATAAGTTGATTTAAATTCTGCCGCTTCAGTATCAGCGGTACCCGTCATACCAGACAGTTTGTCATACAGACGGAAAAAATTCTGGAATGTGGTGGTTGCAAGGGTTTGATTTTCGGCTTGAATCTCAACATTTTCTTTGGCTTCAACGGCTTGATGCAGACCTTCTGACCAACGACGACCCGGCATAGTACGACCGGTGTTTTCATCAACGATAACCACTTCGCCATCATCGACAATATAATGGATATTTTTGACAAAGACATGGTGGGCACGAATCGCCGCTTGTACGTGAGCCAATAATGGCAAACGGCTTGGGCTATAAAGACTTTCGTTTTCGCCAAGCTCACCGACTTGGATTAAGAAGCGCTCAATCTTCTCATAGCCTTTTTCACTAATCTCAATCTGGCGATTTTTCTCATCAATCCAAAAATCTTCTTCTTCATTATTCTTATTAGCTTCTTCGTCTTTTGAGCGAATCAGCACGGGAATAATGGTATTAATCAGCGCATACATGCGTGATGAATCTTCAGCTTGACCCGAGATAATCAACGGCGTACGAGCTTCATCGATTAAAATAGAGTCAATTTCATCGATAATACAGAAGTTTAGCGGGCGCTGCTTTTTCTCTTTTAAACTAAAGACCATGTTATCGCGCAAATAATCAAAACCGTACTCGTTATTGGTACCGTAAGTGATATCCGCTTGATAAGCATCGACTTTTTCTTGTGGTGGTTGCTGCGAGTAAATCACGCCAACCGTCATGCCCAAAAAGCCAAATAAGGGACGGTTTAATTCCGCATCACGTGCCGCCAAATAATCATTAACCGTCACCAAATGTACGCCTTTGCCACTGATGGCATTCAGGTACATGGCCAAGGTGCCCATCAAGGTTTTACCCTCACCAGTTTTCATCTCAGCGATTTTGCCTTCGTGCAAGGTAATACCACCGATCAGCTGCACGTCATAGTGACGCATACCGTTAACACGCAGGGACGCTTCACGACAAACCGCAAACGCTTCTGGCAATAAGGCATCTAGACTTTCGCCGCCTTGGTGTCTTGCTTTAAATTCTTCAGTTTTTTGTTGTAATTGCTCATCAGACAGGGCTTGTATCGCAGCCTCGTATGCGTTGATTTTGCTGACCACTTTGCGCATGCGTTTAAGCTCACGCTCATTTTTGGTGCCAACGACACTGCCTATAATCTTTGATAACATAATTTTTTGACCTATGGAAATATTCGATAATTAGTGCGCATGACAACGCTTTACTCGCTGTTTTTTTAATTATTTGGCTGGTTACTGTCCAATTTAAGACAGTCCAATAAAATATCGCCCAATTAAGTGTGACGTCATTATATATGGTTATGACGGCGATGGATACAAGGGCAGTTAGCAGATATTTGCCGACGTAAAAAGGTGATAGGACGTGTTAAAATAACACTTATAAACCTATGTTTTTCAGTTTTTTTGCTTATTGCCAGCACACTTTTTAGATGATCTATTTTATTTTGAACCGATTATTATTAGCCTTTATATCTAAAGCCTTCTATCTAGCCAAACTTATTTAAACACCCCTATTCAATAAATAAAAAAGACAACTTAAGAGATTCTGCATGCCAGTTAAACCTTCTGCTCAAAATAACAATCTTAGTAAACCCACTTCAAAATCTGTGCCAGTTGACTCTGACTCATTGGTCATAGGTGATGCCATCTATCACTTAGCAGATCATACGCCGATGATGGTGCAATATCTCAATATGAAGGTTAACTATCCCCAAGCGTTATTGCTGTACCGGATGGGTGATTTTTACGAGTTATTTTTTGATGATGCCAAACGTGCGGCGCAGATATTGGACATTACTTTAACTCGTCGAGGGACCGATAAAGCAGGTAATACGATTGCGATGGCAGGTGTCCCTTTTCATGCTGCAGATAGTTATATGGCAAGATTGATCGCTGCTGGGCAAACCGTGGTTGTCTGTGAACAAATTGATGAATCAGCTACTAATATTTCCAACTCTCCCACCATAGGCGATAAACAGAAGAAAGATAAGAGCAAATCTACTGCTGGCACTATTATGCGCCGTGAAGTGGTCAAAACGCTGACCGCAGGGACTATTACTGACGATGCACTCATTGCGCCCAATCACACCCCGACTGTCGTCGCTATTGATATCGAGACTCCTAAATCGAACAGCAAACAACCTGTGCAAGCTGCCGTTAGCCAAATGGATTTAGCCGCTGGGACTTTGACGACGCAAACGATCAGCGCTAATCAAGATGATATTGAATCTTTACAAACCCAAATGCTCACGGTGCTGGCACGCTTTGCGCCAAGCGAATGTATTATTAGTGAAGCGCTGAGTGACAGTAACGGTGATATCAGCGAAGAGTGGCTGCTATGGCTACGTCAACATCTTAATTGCCCTATTATTGAAGTTGCGGCCAATGACTTCCACCGTGAGCATGCCAGCGCAACCCTTTGCCAACAGTTTGAGGTTCAGCGTCTTGATGGGCTTGGTATTAGCGGTGCACCACTTGCCCAGTCTAGCTGTGCGGCGCTAATACATTATGCACGGCAAACCCAACAACGCCATGTACCACAACTTAATCAGCTGATCGTTGAATATAATGATGACTATTTAATCATTGATGCCAATAGTCAGCAAAATCTTGAGCTATTTACGCCCGTTAGCAGCAATGGTACGTCATTAATATCTGTCCTCAACCATTGTCAAACGCCGATGGGTCGACGCTTACTCGTGCAGCAAATGAAACGCCCACTGCGTCAGCATTCGCGTATTAACTTGCGTTTAGATGCGATAACTAGCTTGTTAGATACTGATAAACAGTCTGAGCAATGCTCGGGAAATATCTCATTAGTTACCAGCTTGCGCGAAACCTTAAATGCTATCGGCGATATTGAACGTATCAGTAGCCGTATCGGTCTGATGAGCGCCAAGCCACGCGATTTACGTAAGCTTGCAGACGGTATTGCTAGTAGCGCCCAGCTTACGACGCTACTGACGAATGCGGGTATCAGCCATGAGCAGGCAGGACTGTTGCCGATGTTAATGCAGCAATTGCCAGACCAGCTACCGGCGGCACAATCCGTAGCTAAGCTGATTGAGCGCGCTATTATTGCAGAGCCACCTGCTCATATCCGAGATGGTGGCATGCTAGCCACGGGCTATGACGAAGAGTTTGACCGCCTCACACACCTGCATGACAATATCCAAGTGACACTAGATGAGATGGTCGCGCGCGCCCGTCAGGACAACCAGCTACCCAGTCTAAAAGTTGGGTTTAATAAAGTCAGCGGTTTTTATTTTGAGCTGCCCAAAATGCAAGCCAAAAACGCACCCGCGCACTTTATCAGGCGGCAGACGCTCAAGAGTAGTGAGCGTTTTATCACCGATGAGCTAAAGGAAGTCGAGACCGAATATCTAAGTGCGCAAAGCTTAGCATTAACTCGTGAAAAGCAGCTGTATCATGAGCTGTTAACCATATTAGGTAGCCACTTGGCTGAACTGCAACAGCTGAGTGCGGCTATTGCGCAAATAGATGTGCTTAGTAATTGGGCACAACTTGCTACCCTTTATAATTGGCAACGTCCAGTTATGACTAAAAATTCAAACGATGGCAATTATTCGGAAAATATCAGCCAAACCAGTATCAATATTAAACAAGGTCGTCATGTCGTTGTTGAAGCTGCGTTAAATCCAATCCATACGAACAACAACCTTCATCAAAGCAGTACGAAACCTGGTAGCCATTTTGTCGCTAATGACTGTGCGCTCGGCAGCGATGCAGATCCTGAACGCCTTCTGATGATTACTGGCCCTAATATGGGTGGTAAATCGACCTATATGCGTCAAACTGCACTAATTGTCCTGCTTGCTCATTGCGGCAGCTTTGTCCCAGCAAGTAGTTCTTATATTGGTGATATCGACCGTATCTTTACCCGTATTGGCTCGGCTGATGATTTGGCGGGCGGTAAATCAACCTTTATGGTGGAGATGATTGAAACCGCTAATATTCTCAATCAAGCGACCAATAAATCGCTGGTGCTGATGGATGAAGTCGGACGCGGCACCGCTACTACGGATGGCTTAGCAATCGCTCATGCGTGCGTCAATCGATTGGTTGAGATTGGCTGCCTGACATTATTTGCCACCCATTATTTTGAGTTGACACAATTGGTCAACCCTGCTGCCAACCAACACGCCAGTATTCGTAATGTGCATGTCGCCGCCAGTGAAGTCGATGGTCAACTGCTACTACTACATCAAATTAAAGATGGCGCCGCAAGCTCTAGCTTTGGACTGCATGTCGCAAAAATGGCTGGTATCCCGACGCAAGTGCTTAATGATGCCAAACGCTATTTAGTAGACAACTTAAAAATAGACAACTTAAAAGCAGAAAACGAAAAAGTTGTTATTGATAACATTGATGACAAAAATGAATTAGCTAAGTCAGTAAAGGATAAACGCCAGCAGCCTTATAGTGACGGGACAAAACAAGCAAACGACAGCAGCAATAATCAAACTAAGAATATAAATGATAATCCACAGCAAAATCAGCTGTTTAGCTTACAAGATGAGCTAAACGCGATTCATCCTGATAGCCTAACACCCAAGCAAGCGCATGACCTGCTATATCATCTTAAGAAATTCATTAGTCACTAAAGGGAATTGTCAAATAGTGGTAAAGGCGCTAAAATATGCCTTATTTTTAATCTATTCTATTTTGCCCCACTCCAATAACAGGTAGACATCACTATGACCTTTGTCGTTACAGATAACTGCATTCTTTGCAAATACACCGACTGTGTGGAAGTCTGTCCTGTGGACTGCTTTTATGAAGGCCCAAACTTCCTCGTCATCGATCCTGATGAGTGCATCGATTGTGCTCTATGCGAGCCTGAATGTCCTGCCAATGCCATCTTCTCAGAAGATGAGGTACCAAAAGGGCAAGAGATGTTCACTGAGCTAAATGCTGAGCTGGCGCAAAAGTGGCCAAACATCACTGAGATGAAAGGGCAATTGCCAGAAGCTGAAAAGTGGGATGGTGTGGAAGGGAAGATTCAGTATTTAGAGAAGTAGTAAGATTTTTGATGTAGTTCGATAGATTGAAACAATAAAACCACCTAATGGCCATTAAATAAAAAGGGCTGTTTGGTGTTTTTTTATATTCTTGTAGCGCTATAAAGCAGATGTCAGCACTGTATTCATCTGCTCTGTTGTCCAAGGACGCAAATTAACTATATTGAGTGGTACAGCGTCTTTATTAAGCAAAACCACCATATGTTGCTGCTGTCCCCAAAGTGGTAGCCAGCCAGTTGCCTTAGGGTTTACACTGAGGTATTTATCTATTTCTTCTTTACTGTTGGCGGCTTCTAATTTGGATAAATCGTAGGCTTTGATTACGATCTCAGGATATGCTTGTTCAATTGGATAATATAGAGCTGGTTGATGCACTATCTTGGCACCTAACTTATTACCAAACTCTAGATCTTCTATTTCTTGACTACTACCTATAAGTCTCGTCGCGACCCACTTAGGTCCCGTTAGGGAGGCATGCGCATACTCTTTAGGTGCATCTTTTAAATAGATATCCTCTATATCATTAAGTCTCACGATCTCAAACCGATTACTATAAAAAGCCAACCATACTGGACGTGCTTGCGATAGGCTATAAATACCATAAGAGAGCGCCGTAATTTGAATGAGGACAATAACAGTAAGGTCAAACACTAACGATTTTTTATTTTTCTTATAGACTACCAATGTTAATAATGGCCCAATGAGCAAATCTACTACGAATACCATAGCAAATATGGCAAGTACGCCAGTAGCTGCAGCAAGTGGCGTAGGATACCAAACCTTAAATACTAGCAATGCTAAGGCACCTACTATAAGTAAGCTCACTGACAGATGAATAGCCGCTGCCCTAAAAGAGTCTGCCCAGATTCGTATTGGTTGTTGAGACATTTGAATGATTTCCTAGAAGAGATAGAGAGTTAGCACAGGCCTGCCGCGATACAAGTACCACCAGTTGTCCAAGTCAAACTATTATTACTAGGAGTAGGCGTCAAAGTATAAGTAGCGCTATCTACGCTCGGCTCACCAGTTACCGTTATAATTGCAGTATTGGCGTCGATAGTTATAGAGTTGATAGTTTCAGGTGCAGTGACCACTGAGGGATTAATACCTATCTTGTTGAGACTGTCGCAATTACTCAATGTATGGTTGTCTCTATTTTGAAAACAAATATCAATATTACTTCTGACCGAGGCGGCAGCCAAAACCACCTCAGTGAACCTAGCCTTTTTGGTATAACTCTGGTAGGAAGGAATAGCTATCGCGGCAAGGATACCAATAATGGCAATGGCGATCATTAATTCTATCAAAGTAAAGCCTTTCTGTTTTGACATAAGACACCTTTTTATCGGTTTTTATAAACTTTAGGCATAAAAATACCCTACTAACAACGTTGGTTAATAGGGCATTGTGTGACTATTAGGCAATGACCCAAGCTATATTATTAGATTTATTAAATCTAACTTATTAGCATAGACCAGCAGCGATACAAGTACCACCTTCTGCCCATTGTAATGAACCAGCAGAGTTGCTGGCTGTGAGGGTATAAGTTTTGCCATCTACAGACGTAGTGTCACCAGTAGCCGTAACTACACCGTTTTCATAGGCAACAGATGCTACTTGACCACCTGCTGCTGCACCTGTCAAGTCTGCACCAACTAGTGCAGCAGTAGCACACTTTCCGCCTGTAGCAATAGCTGCAGCAGCTGACTCGCCACGCGTTTGATAGCATACATCAACTTTACCTTTTACTGATGATGCGGCTAGTACCACTTCAGCGAAACGTGCTTTTTTAGTATAAGTCTGATACGCAGGTAGTGCGATCGCAGCCAAGATACCGATAATGGCGATGACGATCATTAGTTCGATTAAGGTAAAACCTTTTTGAGCAGTGTTCATATGAACTCCTTTTGGGGTATATAAAGATAAGTGGCTGTTGTTAATACAGTCGCGTTTTATCTTTAGGGATATAATTTCTTTCTTACTATAACTGCTGCAGGTAACATGCCAAAATATCGCTATTATTGTTTTTATAGCTAAAACACGGCTATAACTCCTAATTTCGGCATCACTTAGACATTTGTTGTCTTATTATCCTTACATACCATTACCAATGTTACTACCAACCTACTGAAAATTGTCAGTTGATAGTATTTTAAAAGTATATGATAAGTAAAGATGACATTTTTTGTCATCACACATATATATGACAATTATCTCCATTCGCTACCTAACCCACAATAAGTGTCTCTACATTTCTGTCCAGTGCTGTCCAAAGTCAGGCTGCCATCGGTAGCCATTCTAGTACCAGTAATGGGAGCAGCTTCTATCTCCCACTCTCTATCGGTTAAAGTAGTCGTGTTATTTGGCGTCACTGTAACTGTATATAATGCAGTGCCAGCAGAAGGGAAGTTTGTACTACCATCCGCAGCTACCGTACCTGACAATATAGAGGATAATGGTATTCTGTCATAGCGCTTGTAGTTTATTTTATTAGACTCAATGCGACTGGCGATTTGCTGCATCTCTACCATCATATCCGCACGATTGGTACGCTCAACGTACCCTTGATAGCTAGGATAGGCTATAGCTGCTAATATTCCTATGATAGCAACGACGATCATCAGCTCTATCAACGTAAAGCCTGTCTGCGGCGCAGCTTTGATCGATGAGCAATGTGTATTAGTACTATAGTGAATTACCATGTCGTCTGTCCCGTACCACAATCGGCATCCGTGATTTCAAAATCAGCACTGTTGGCACAGCGTACGCCTTGGCTGGTTAGCATAAAGTTGTCTGCACCTACCATATCGATGGGCGTTGCTATCATAATCCAATTATTAGCGCGTCCACCGCCTTGATGCAAAGTACTAAAAGTCGTAGGTCCTGTCAGATGTCCCAACGTAATCACATAACGTGGATTGGTAGTCGGTGAGTTCATCACGCCCGTAGTATCGGCAATATTATCAGGCTCAAAACCTTTATAGGTTAAGGCCTTGGCTCGCCACTGTTCAAGCTCATTACTCAGGGCTAGCATCTTGCGCTGTACATCGGCCTCAGCATTACGAATGATATAAGCACGATAGCTCGGTATCGCGATGGCAGCTAAAATAGCGATAATAGCCACAACAATCATCAGCTCTATAAGGGTAAACCCTGTTTGTCGTGTCATTTTATCATTCGATAGTTTAGACATATCAATGCTCAATCCAACTTAGCGGGTTGATACGTTTGTCCGTATTAAAACCATCTAAAGGACTGCAAGTAGGCCCTGTACAGGTAGGCGGTGCAGGTTCGCAGTCGCCACTTGGGCAGATAACCTTAGGTGTACAAGCCGCACCTTCGCAGCGATTGACTAAGCCACTAAAGATACTAGTATCATTAAACTGAGTGACGATATTATCGACAATTCCTGATCCAGCATTAAACGTAGAGCGAGCGGTCACTACTCCATTACCTACGCCATCTAAGCAGGTGCCATAGGGCAGACAAGTGCGTTCGCGTTGAGTCTCACCTTTGACACCAGCACTACAAGCTTGAATGGCTTGACCCTTGTCAGGGTTATATGAAGAGGATACTAATATCCCAGCTAAGGCATCAGGCTCATTGAACATTTTCATCTTATAAGGGCCTGTAGTCTGCTTTGCCTCATTTAGCCAAGTATCAAACGGCATATACCAGCCTTGTACGGCACCGCTCTGCATGTTTTCTTTGATACCTGCTCTGGCAGCTGCGCCTCCTGGTATCGCTGCTGCGCTGATATCAGCGGCAGAAAAAGTCAGCTTCTGTAGTTTATTATTGGCGTCAGTTGATACCCCAACTCTGTTTACGGGTGTGCGTAAACTGATTGTCGGCGCTGTTCCTGTTCCATAAAAGAATAGATCACTACGAGACACATCCTTATCGATGATACTGTATAGCGCATTAGGGACATTCCTTGTTGCCGTTACCGGATTACTACGATCTCCTGTCCCCACCGTGACCATAGCTTGTACACCACTAGCAGTGCCTGACTGATTAGCAGCATCGATATAGCCAAACTTGCCATTATAAAAGGTAATTAGCGGGCGCTCATAAATACGTGGCGGCGCATCTCCAGTACCCACTTGGTCACTGACATCTAGCACTTTAACGACTCGATCTACTTTGAAGTTACTAGTATCTGTATTGTTATTAATATCAGCGCGCCAAACCTGCCCACCTAAATCAGCAAAGTAGATATGATCAGTCAGACCATCATAGTTGCGGTCTAAGGTTCTGATCTGAGTCACGACACTATGCTTGAGATCTTCTGCTTTTGAATACTGTAGTGAAGCGGTCATAGAAGTAGAAGCAGCGGTAACACTAGTACCACTATTGCTTGCCCACCATAATAAGTTACCATTATTAACTGACGTATCTACTGTTTCTTCTTTATTGGTTTGGGTCTTAACTTCACCCATTTGCACCATATACACGCCATTCCCTTGAGCTTCAACTCTACTTTTACAGGCAGCTTTGCTATTGGTTGTATCATTTAATTTAAAGTTGCTGTCCTCATAACAGGTATCATAACCACCAGGTAAAAAGCTGACCATAACGCGCTTGCCCCCACTTTTGACATAGCCAAGAGTTGGTTTACCCCATGATTGACCCATTTTTGCAAAGGCTTTTTGCTCCTCAGTCGCAGTCCCAGTAGTATTATTTTTGGTACCGCCTAATGCTGTCGTATCTCCTGCTAAGCGATTGGCATAGTTTGAGCCTATACCATAAATTATCTTGGGTGTATTGACATTGGAAACATCCAAAGCATAGTACATCGACCCGCCCATACGTAGACCACCTAGAGCGAAGCTTTGTTCCGCTTCATAGGTGTTGACAGTGGTAGCTGCATCTCCTTCACCTGTGGTGGTAGCTTTAGTGGTATAAGAAACATACGTTAACCATGGAGCATCCACACCATAAGGATAACTACCATCTTCGGCAGTACCATTGCCAGTGAGCGCTCTAGGTTGCAAGTCAAGGATTTGCTTAGGTACAAAGGTAAAAGTCTCTTTGCCCGTTTTATCATCAAGCATATGTAGCGCGCCGTCCATAGAGCCGTAGATAACATAGTCTTGACGTTGACTAGTATCAAATTTGCCCGTAGCATCGACGGCTACTTTTGTGGTAATCAACTGCGGTATAGAGTGCAGGACACCACCGATATTTTTTAGACCCGTGTTTAATGAAGCAGTGATTGCGGTACCATCAGTTACCGTTGTGGCTATAGGTTCACCATACCCCATAAAATTGAGTAACGTGATTTTCTTGGGGTTGGTATATCCGTTTGCAGTCGTTAGGGTATTAAAATTTACAGGTTTTTTGTCTGCAGTGACTTTTAGATTGACCAAACTACTGCCATTATTTACGAACAGATTGCGACTACCTGATGTGGTTGCGCCTGTATTCTCAAATACCTTTTGGTACGCACCGCCCACTTGGGGTAAAGATTTATCTGGCCTTAGGGCATCAGGACGACTGGAATCAAGAGTATTCCATAAATCATAAGTATTTTTTGCGAACAGACCACTGTTGTCAGAGAATACAAAATTGTTGTCACCACCAAGCAAAGTAGAATTTCTAACCTTGTATTTCTTTAGGTTACCCTTCCATAGCTGTGAAGATCCAGGAGTAGGTTCGAGTATCGGCAGATAAGCGAATTGACGTGACTCAAGTCCCCCTAGACTATCGAGCGGTACAGACATCGTCCCTGTGGAGATGGAATCAATCTCTGTACTGCCCACTTCTTCGATAAAGGACTTGACACTTGCAGCGATTTCTTGAGGCTCTTCAGTATAATAAAATCCACCTTCACCATGTTCTTGACCCTTTTCACCCAGTTTACATAAATTTTTGGCATCTGGGCTAATACCTGATGCATCACATTGATAGACGTCTACCGTTTCAGGAGGCTTACCCGGTCTAGTGATGACCTTAGGGACTGTCCCTTTTTCTTTGAGCTTCTTATAGACGTTACCAAAGCCCACAGTTGCGGTTGCAATATTATCTTTTTTGACGTTGTCTTTACTATACAGTGCTCGGGCATACTCACCAATACATTCCCATCCCGGAGAACCTTGATTTGAACCTTGATATACTGTTCCGGTAGAGTCAAGTCCCGACTGACAAGAACTCCCGATTGAACGAGAACCCCCTACTAAGCTGGTGTTCATAAGGCTTCGAGTATTTGACTCTGAGGAAACCCCGTTAGGCTCGCCATCAGTTAAAAAGTAAACCCCATAGCCATCACACTGGCTTGGGTTATTAGGCATAGGAGAAGTATAAGACGAATTGCTGGCGTTAGTTTTTGTCCCTAGCATATAGGCACCAGCTTCAGCGTAGGCATTGGCTATTGGAGTGGCTGTTTCCGGTTGCAGTGCAATTATTTTATCAATCAGCAGTTTTCTATGTTCTAATGTTAAAGCTGCTACTGAACTATCAATCTTACCTCCACTGCCCAAAAAACGACCTAAGCCAATTTTATACTTGGTCAAATCAACATCAGCGCCGAAGCCTTCATCTCCCTTAGGATTGGCAAACATAGGAATCAGCGCCCTTTTTAACCGTGACATTCGATCATAATACTTCCCACTTCTATTTTCACAATAAGTTACGGAGTAACTTTTAAGCCCAGCATCTCCGGAGATAGCAATACCATTATTATCATAGAGTCTTTGTGGTACTGTATCCGTTTTTACAGAGTTAAAAGGAGAACAATATATTCCAAAAAAATTAATGATGGAAAACCCTTGAGCTGGATAATCTTCAGGAATGCTATTATAATTCATACTTCCCGAGTTATCTAACATCATCATAATAGAAGCGTTACCATTACTTGCTGCTTGATAAATCTCAAGATCAGAGGTGTGCCCAGCACTACTTGCCATGCAGCCTACGACCACAGTCGATAGTAATTTTATAGACCAGCCTTTTACAATAGGGCGGACTTTATCAGCTTTGATTCTGTTTAAGACTCTCATAGTAATCATCCCTATATATATTAAATGCTGTTATAAATAAATTGCTAGTCATCTATTGCTTTTAAGCTAACGCGCTAAAAATAGCAACAGCTTAAATAATCCTAGTTTCCAGAAACACAAGTCACACCAACCGGCTGGTTGATATAAGTCTGTTGTTGCGTCTGATACGGTACGCTCAGTGCAGTTAAACAACTGTCTACAGTAGTAGACCCTGTACGCATCTGCTTAAAGCAGCCCGCGATAGAAGTAGTATCATTGCTACTCGCATTACCCAATGGTGCGCTAGAGAGTGCTGGTATAACTGAGGTAACATAACCGATAAAAGTAGTGCAGCCAATAGCGGCATTTACCCCAGTTGTCGCAGGCTCAACATTGTTAGACGAGGTGCCTGAGCCTTCCTGAGAGAAAATACCACTACTCTCAGGTCGCACAAAGGTCATTTGAGTAATTACCCGACCTTCACTGACATAGTCGTTGCTATCGTTAGGATTGCAGTAGCCATTGTTTTTAGCAGTCAATAAAGCGTTGTCTTTATTAATCTCACTGATTTCGAGAATACTAAATAGCTTAGTACTACGCGGTCTAACACAAAAACTGATCTTATGACCTTCGCGCTCGCTACTTGACATATAACCTTTGAGAGTATCGTTCTTTTCGCGGCTAGCAGCACTCAAGACACGATCTTCTTTTTCAACCTTCAGAAGGGCAGCATCATTGGCTTGAAATAATAGCTTGTTTACCTGATCAGCAGTTGCCACTTTAAGATCGGTGGTGCTCTGTCTGACAGCGATCGCTCCTACTATCATAATTAAAATAAGTACCAATAGCACCACAATTAACGCTACGCCAGATTGATTATGAGGATTTGTTGATAGTTTAGGATGGTCTATAGTCTTAGGTTTCATTACACCCCCCCTCGCGCATTACGTAGTAAAATAGTAGTTTCGTAGATATTGCGTAAATAAGTTGGGCCAGATGTCGCGACACTATTAAGCTCTGCATTTGCTTTGTCTAGGATTGTAAACCTCAAAGCACTGTTAGCTTGTGCAGTCGCGGTTGGATTGTCCGAACGCGCTAATATACCTATCTGCAAGCTGACAATACGCCTAGTGTCGAGCACTGTTGTAAGACTTGCAGCTGCGGGAATCGGTACGTAAGCAATAACTAGATTTTCAGGATCAGTGGCGAAATCTCTACTCGACGATATACCAAGCATCACTCTAAAGTAATCAACGTTAGGTATAATGATAGTACCAGTAGTACTTGCAAGATTATTGTTTTTTACAGTAGCGGGTACAGCTGGTGCAGTAGGCAGTGTAGTTACAGCAGGTATAGCGGGTGCAATATAGCTTTTTATATCGATACCCGTGGTGCTTCCAGCAGCAGTTTCATTGTAATCGTAAATAGCTGAAGCACAGGCTAACCCTAGTACATTGGGAGTAACCGTAGTATCCGTTCGCACAAAATAGCGCTCAATGACGTAGAACCCTTGTGGTATTGCATCACCTTCACAGTCAAAAGTACCTTCTCTGTCCGATCGATATTGAATCGTTAACTGATCGCTATTGGCGATACCTTCTAAGTTACTAGTACTAGTACTGTTAGCGGATGCATTGCTAGATAATAAAGTCGCTGGAATAGCAGCACCATTTAATACCAAGCCAGACAAATTACCTTGCAGCCAACTAACTGGTGTACCAGCACCACTTGGCGCGGTGAGTACCACGCCTCCTTGCGGGGTCAAATGATTCATAAAAAACTCATTAAAGGCCCCTGTGGATTTGGCACCATAGTTAGTACGTCTTAGATGTTGCTGCATTTGAGAAAATCCAAAAATAGCATTGTCTTGAATCTGCGAGCTGGCCTCTTGACGGCGACTATTGACTGAGCTGGTATAGAATATTTGCAATGCTGCGGCGGAGATAAGCAAACCTAGCACCAAAGAGATCATTAATTCTACTAAAGTAAAGCCTTTTACCCTATCAAAAGTCACTACTTTCACAGCAAGCACGCTGTTGCTTGAAGGGTTTGAGCTCGAGGAGTTATGATGCTTTAAGTTCATATCATATCTCCATCATCATGCAAGTGGCTGCAGAATGATAATTACCACCCGCTTGCGCAGCTACATTTTCGGCAGCGGCCACTTGCGCCGTCAAACAGTCTGTCTCATCATCACTACCAATAGTAGCTGTGGTATCTCCCCATGCCGAAATCAAACAATACGAAAACATAATATTAGTTGCCGCATCTGCTCCAGTGCCCCCTGTATCAGGGCAAGGATGCATCTGTATCTGAAAATCATAATTCTGTAGATCAAGTTTAATTTTATAGCTTTCAGCCTCTGCAAGCTGAACGGGGGTACACAAGGTCGTTACTGCCACACCATCTAGACCACACTGAGTACTAGGCGCAGTGACAGAATCCATATCATTGATTTGAGTTTCATAAGTTTCGATAGCAAAAGGATTGGCATGAATTTTTTCTGCTATATTGCGCATCATGACTAGTGACTGCGAACGCTCAAAGGACTCATTAGTTGCTTTTATGGCTTGGCCTTGTAGCGCACTATAACCTAATACTGCCACTGCTAATAATAGCAGTGCAACCATCACTTCTACTAAACCTACCCCTGACTGTGTCGTATTACTGTTCATTAACAGCTCCCAGTGTTTGTAACACTGATGTTAGCGATTTTGTTAACTGTGACCTGTTTTGGGGTCTCGTTAGTAGAACCGTCATCGCAGATAGTATAGACAACTTCAGTACCCGCCCCGCTGACCATCTTATTCGGCTGAAAAACGACCTGAGTAACAGTGGCTGGAGTAATGACTTGACTCACAGTACTTTGGCTATTGATGTTATAAGTAGCTATAACAGTATTATTTCTACCTGTTATAGCAATAGTATTTAGAACACTACTATAAGCAACCGTAACATTCTGTCGACGAATAATGCTCTCAGCCTTAGCCTCTTTTAAAGCATTTTCTAACGTTGAAGCAGTCGACTTAACTCTTTGATTGGCAAGCTGAGTACTGATATTAGGTGCTGCAATACCGACAATAATAGCAAGCACGGCAATCGTTACCATCAGCTCAATCAGAGTAAACCCTGAGCTACTTCTACGCAATTTCTGTGGTCGATTGTTAGCCGATGCTTTCACGTTAAATTCCTATATAGCTGCTGGCATATTCAAGCATGACTGGCTTTACAGTCGTAGTGAATACCTAATATTTAAACAGGCTTTAATCTAATACATTCAACTATAGCCATGCAACTTTTGTTCCATAAAACAAGTTATCTAATCAGCTTAAACACTTTACTTCTCTATATGTAAAGCAGGCTAGCTATTGGCAGCATATGTTTATAGTCTATGTTATTGTCAATATAGCGTGGGATTAAAATATTAGCAACATAATAGCAACATAATAGTAGTTGCCAACAAGTTTTATTAGCATCTATGACTGGCTACCATGCGCTAATGCATAAGCACACAGATAGTATTTATTATTGAAGGTAGAAGATGTTGAAGGGTAAATTGATAGAATGCGAGCTAAGGCTTGTAAACTTGCTCCCGTAGTTGCTACATCATCAAATAAGATAAGGCGTTTAACGGGAGAAGGCTTTAGTAAAGTAAAAGCATTGTCTAAATTACTCAAGCGTTCGACACGGGTGAGTCCTTGCTGACTGACCGTATTATCAATACGCTTGATACCTTGCCATAAAGGAATGTCCCAATGCTTAGATAAATGCGCGGCCAAAATACTGACAGGATCGAAGCCACGTTTAATGAGACGCACATCGGTCGTTGGCATAGCGACAATCACACTATTATCATGATGGCAACCATAAGGTCGTGGTAGTTGACGTATCACATGTAACAATAATGGCAGCTTTGTCATATCCTCATGATGCTTAAAGGCTCTAATAGCTTGGCGCATGGGATAGTCATAGTAGGTTGCTGCTTGAATGGTGAGCGTCATGCCAGCAGTAATATCGACTTCAAATGGCTTGGGCAACCACGCAATACTACTATGGCAGCTGGCGCATAATAGTCCACTACTAAAACGGCTATAGAGTTGCTTTCGGATTTTGCTAAAAGAAGAATGGCTATCCAATAAAGAGTAAGATGTATTTTCAGCTAATAAACTGTTTTGACTGAATAATGGAGTATTTGACGAAGAGGGATTTTGTAACAGCTGTGATTGCGGAGTACTACGATAAACGGCACATAACTGGCAGCGTAAGTTTATATACTCTGCCAGCCATAGTCCGGCTTGATAAGGCGCTAAGTGACGCATGACTTGCTGTCACTATAGGCACCGATATTTAAAGCGCTAATATTACAGCCCTTTCCAATCATTGAGTACGATACCAAAGCCGATAGAAGTATTCTCATAGTTATAATCTACGATAGATTCGCCATAACCTTGGAATACCTGCACAAAACCATTAACATTTTTCGATAAAGGATAAATATAATCGATTTGCGCAGCGCCTTTATTGGTGCCTGGATTATAGCGCAACGTACCACTTAGGCTTTGTTGACTCGGTAAATCATATAAGAACTTGATATCGCCATAACCCATGAAATCTTCGATATCGGGATTGTCTTCACTGCTGTCATTTTCATTGTTCACTCGTAACCAGAATCTCGGTATGACAGATAACTTACCCCACTCTGCCCCTGCCATCACATAAGCACGGTTCCACGAGCGCGATAATGGATCATCTTGACCATTTGAGTGGTGAATAGCACCTGCTCCGAGCATGCGCAGTCTTCCACCAAAAGGCAGATTTGCTGTCACAGGCTGGGTCAAAAATATTTCTGGCTGATAATCGGTTGCACGAAATGGTCGTGAATTGTCTTCATTATAAACTTGCCAATGCGACTCTTGAGTATAACCAAACCACAAATCAGCATTGGTATTAAACAAATCTTCTGCAACTTTAGTCTTTAATGATAGTTGAAACTTTAGATCCGTATTACGAGTGTCATTAGACGTAAAAGGTTTTTCCGGTTGAGGTCGAGTGGGTGTACTTGGGCTTAAATTGGGATCAAAGGTATAAAACAGTGGCATAACATAGGTTGGACGGTAAGGTCTGACTGTCCATGTACCACGTTCACTGTTTTTATCAAGATCATATGCCAAGCTTAGCGGCGTATATTTTTCAATATCTGCTTGAGTCACGCCGACACTTTCCAATACCTCTGCTTCTCTTTGCGTCAGTCCAACCGTATCCAAACTTTCAGTCTCAGCGGGCGGGTTTGTTTCAATATCTTGAGGATAATTGCTCGAAACCTTTTTAGCGATGACATTGCCATTGGCAGTAATGGTACTGGTTTCTTCAGCCAGTATGACTTGAGGGTTGCCTGACAGCGTACTTATAACCGTTTTTGCCAAATCTACTGGCTGTTTACTTGTGACATAACTTGGCGTTTTGCCTTGTTCTGCAACCTTATCAAAGCACGCCAAACGGGCAGAACTGGTCTGTACTTGAGTACATTCAAAGAACAGAGCAGCCTGCTGAGCGATAAAATCTTCGCTTACTTCATTGCTATTTTGCACAGCGATACTGGTATTTATAGGCTGTAAGCTCTTAGTCTGAGCTGTATCAGCAGCCTGAGCTTGTACTGTGAAACAAGTGAGCGCTATACCAACAGCGATATGTAGAGAGCATTTAGTCGTTCGGAGCATCATTTTTTTTGGCGTTTCAAGTTTATTTACAGAGAGGCGCTGCGAAGTAATATGGGAAAACATAAGTATCCTTTATTCAACTGATCATTACTGTCAATAGAATATATGAGGTGATTGATATAACAATTAGCATCGACGCTAAACTGGCATAAAAAATCAATATAACTTGGAGATAAAGGGTTGCTGTTACGCTGAATAATGCGCATTTAGCAATGTTGCTTTATTGTAATGAAAACGTACACACTATACTAGCTTTATTGCTGCATAATGTAGCGCTAAATAGATATAAGTAGCATAAAACCAAATGCTTATAATGAGTATAGAATAAAAAAAGGACCCTTTAATCAGTGTCTTACTAATGACGCTCTTAAAGTAATGTTGATTTATTTAGCACGAAATACAACTAATCGAGTGCTGCAAACCTTCTTCTGAGAAAAAATTAAAAAAGCCAACATACTATGACAGTACGTTGGCTTTTTTATAGGAATCGTATTAAGGCATCTAAAGAAATAAAACAAAAATTTCCGATACGACTATTATTTATTTAATGCCGTCAAAGTCTGCTCAAACTCTGCACGCCCAATCTCACCCACTTGTTTTTGTACCAACTGACCATCTTGGTAATACAATAAAGTTGGTGGTCCAAATAATTTATAACGCGCTAAAATTGCCTTAGAATCCGCCGTGGTTTCCGTAATATCGAGTCGTACCAATTGCCAGTCTTGCATTTGTGTGGGACGATTGGTAAATAAATTCTTATCCATAATACGACATTCAATACACCAATCAGCGGTCAAATCGACCAAAACTTTAGGATTGGCGGCAGTGATAACATCCAATTCTGCCAACGTAGTGATATGCTCATCTGAGTTATTCGTCGCATTATTTTGAGCGCCAGCTTGACCGTTAGCTGACTGCACTAACATAGGGGCGGCACTTAATGAAGCTAACGGATGTAAGCTATCATCATTACCAAGTGCGGCACCAATTACTAACGTAGCAGCCCAAATACCAGCTATCAAACCGATGGCTTGCGATAGCATTCGACCTTTACCACGCCAGCTCCATGCCCATGTTGCCACAACCATAAACCATAATGCCCATACCAGTAACATTACTGACGATATAAAAACGCGCTCTATTAATAGTAACGCTACGGCAAATAACAGTAAGGCAAAACCTTGCTTGACCCAGTTCATCCAAGCGCCTGCTTTTGGCATAATTTTGCCTTGGGTAGCACCAATCAAAATCAGTGGCGCTGACAAGCCAAAGCCTAGCATAAATAGGGCAGCAAAACCCAATAGCGGATTACCAATCGTTGAGACAGCAAGTAAAGCGCCAAATAATGGTGCAGAAACACAAGGCGATACTACCAATGCTGATAAAAATCCAGCAGCTAAACTGCCACCAGCGCTACCGAGCTTACTATCGCCTGCTTGGCTTAAGCCCTGCATCTTACTACTGATAAAATGCGGCAAACGAATGGTAAATACTTCAAGCATGTAAAGGGCTAACAAAACAAATATTACTGCAAAACTGATCAGGATGATTGGGTTTTGTAGCCAGCCGATGATGCCGAGTGACTCACCAAATACAGCAATGACAGCACCAAGTATTCCGTAAGCAATCGACACCCCAATCGCATAACTTGTCGTTAAAATGACACCTTTTTTAACCGTTGGATTTTGCTGACGGGCGACAATATTTGCGACGATAGGTAACATAGGTAGTACGCACGGCGTAAGCGCTAAGCCAAGCCCTGCCAAAAACAATAATCCTAATGCCAACCAAGGATGCTTGGCTAAGCCAAACGGATCGCCATCAGCCAAATTATCTGCGGTAGCTAGTGTATCATTTGTCGGAACAGCATTATCTGCTAACAGTGTATCAGCGCCAGAAATCGTATTGGTGGCGCCAAGCTCTCCATCTAAAGCCTCATCATCCAACAACGCATAATCAATGACCTCATCTTCTTCTGCAAGCGCTTGCTCTGTTTCAGGACTCATTGCCTCAGTACTGTCTATACTTGTGGCATTTGGCGCCTCTGATGTTGTGACGCTATTGCTATTATTTACCGAATTTACATTAGTAGTAGTCTCTTGATTGACATCGCCTTTAGCAACACTAGTGACATTACTTGTCGTATTGACCACCGCTTGCGGCGCGCTTGCAACGATATCGACAGTGGTTTTTATTTTCTCAGGCGGATAGCAAAGTCCTGCTTTGGCGCAGCCTTGCCAAGCAATCACCATCGCTGCATTGTCAATGCTCTTGCCACTAGTACTCAGAGTAGTAGTGGCTACCATATTTTTTTGATCAAATACTGGCACTTTACCAAAAGTTGGATCATCAATTAAGACAGGCGTTTGACTAAAAGTAAACGGTGCCGCCGTAACTCCAGCAGGCAAAGTGAGTTTAAGCTGATTCTTATAAACATAATGCTCTGGAGTGATATTAAAATTAATCGATAACTGAGTGCCAGCCTTGACAGCTTTACTGCTACTCGTGACTTGGAAGGCTTTATCCACTGACAGAAATTTCGATTGTCCAGCGCTTTGATTGCTACTAAAAAGATCGCCCAATCCTGCTGCCTGCGTCGTCATAGTCGTCGCAGTCAATCCTGCAAATAACGAGCTACTCGCTATAGTCAATGCCAGCAGATATGACTTCTTTGGCACTTTATTTACAACTGCTGGCAAATTCTTTGAAGACTGATTTCTTGTGGATACCGCTTTAAATGACGAAATGCTTTTTACTGTCTTGATGGACATAAAGGACTACCTGTTATAACGACTATATAAATCAACCTATTTGCGCTATCTATTGGCGACTAACGTTTGACTGCAATGTTTAACGTGGTTTTGACCTTTTCTGGCGGATAGCATAGTCCAGCTTTAGCACAACCTTGCCAGCCAATCATAACCGGCACATTCTTTGCCGCTTTACCATTTTTGGTCGTCATTATAGTCGTTGCTACAACGGTCTTTTGCGTAAATACGGGTACCTTGCCAAAAGTTGGATCATCAATAGAAACCGGCGATTGGCTAAAGGTAAATGGCGTGGCACTGATACCTTTTGGAAAACTTAAGGTCAGCTTATCTTTATACACGTAATGACCTGGTGTGATATCAAAAGCGATCGATAACTGCGTGCCTTTAGTGGTCGCTTTGGTACTGCTAGTCACTTGAAACGCCTTGTCAACGGGCAAAAATTTTGATTGCTGAGCACTATTATTACTAAACAATTCCCCCAGACCTGCAGCTTGAGTCGCAACAGACGTCATTGACAAAGTAGTCATCAAAGCAGTGGCTGTTATAGCAAGCAAATAAGGCTTTTTATTTGATTGTTTATTCATGATAATTGATTTCGATTTTGATGTTTCGATAGACATATGATTACCTCGGATTACTAGAAGAACAGCTGTTTTTTTACAATCAATAGAAAATAGTCACTCGTTTTAATAATAAATAGCAGAGTTAAGATTCCGTTTATCTGAATTTAAAGTTATAGTTAAAATATCTCAAAAGCGCTACAGTGCTGCTGATATAAATTTTTTGCAGCCTCTGTCTGCGTAGGCACAGCAAGCAAGAAAAATGAATATCAGTAGTACTTGATGTATCGATATTACTTTTCCCTGACTATAGTGATATTTATAGTTAGCGATAGTCATAAAAAATATCAACCAATAACGTCTTATTGGTTGATATATTAGTCTCATTAAAGATGCTTTTAGCGACAAGGTATTTATCATGGTATCGCTTGCAAACAATACCTAAATAACTGAGTAGGCTAGAGCTTATAGCTGAGCATAAAGATCAGCGTCCTGCCCTTCTCCGCCCTGTTCGCCATCAGCCCCTAGAGAAAATAAATCATAAGGTCGACCTTCACTACCCGGGGCAACATATTGCAGCTCGTTTTCCCAACCATCCGTTGGATACCCGCCTTTAATATAACCACCGTCGGGATAGTTCTTAGCTTCGGCTGGCGGCGTGGTGAGTGCTTCTAAACCTTGAGCCGTCGTTGGATAGCGCGAATTATCTACTTTATACATATCTAGCGCATTTGATACTGTTGATAGCGCTGTTTCAGTGGTTTTAACCCGTGCTTTATCACTTTGTCCGACCACCTTTGGCACCACTAGACCGGCAAGAATGGCCAAAATCACAATCACTACCATGATTTCAATCAAGGTAAATCCTGACTGGAGATTGCTTACGCGCTGAGTGCTTGATAAAGCAACAGCTTTCTGACTTTGCGCTGCTGCTAAACACTCTGGCGTATCATCCATATTATTTGGTGAAATCGTACTTAATCGAATATTATCAGTCATAGTCATCGCTTCTGGCATCGCTTTTCGCGTCAAGGTTATATAAATAATGAAAATGGCGTTTAAGTTACCTTTATCGTCACATTCATAATAGGCATATTTACAGTGTCTTAAGGAGCACTGAAACGATTATTACTATAAACCATGGTTTTACTTTTATCCAGCATTGAAGGCAGGTTGTCATTTAGATCAATGTGTTATTAATAATCTATGATGGCTAACCTTTTGAAATAGCGTTTGACTGTTACTTATAACTGATACTTACTATAACGCAAGGTTAGATTTGACAACAGTAAAAGCGTTGGTCGGTCAATAATGTACAACAGTAAGCAAAACTTAAGAAACGTAGCCAAATTTGAAGTCAAATTATTATAATATAAATAAAAAAATGAACCACAACATCAGAAGTATAGAAGTTGTATTTGAAAACAGAAAGTATAGAAACAGAAATGCCATTAAGTATAAGGGTAATAAAATAACTATTATTAACAGGAGCGTATATTTAAGGTTAATAAAAACTAGCCAGCCAAGTCATTCATATTCACAATTGGCAGCATCACCGCCATTACGATAATCATGACGACTACACCCATCAGCACCAGCATTAAAGGCTCAAGTAATGACAACAAGGTACTGATAAAATTGGTGGCTTCTGCCTCTTGCATATTGGCAGCACGGCTAAGCATATTTTCAAGCTCGCCCGAGTTTTCACCACTTTTAATCATTTGCACCATCATCGGTGGAAAATAGGGCGATTTGTCTAATTGGCTCGACAGACTTGAACCCTCTGTCACTCTATCCGCAGCGGTAATGATGGTTTTTTGAATATGCAAATTGGTGGTGACCGCAGCGCCAATATGGAGCGCTTCAATCAATGGCACACCAGAGCGCACCAATATCGCAAGCGTACTGGCAAAGCGCGCCGCATTCAACCCTTTCGATAAGCGTGCCAGTATAGGCAATCTTAGCACAGCACTATCTATGGCAAGTTTGCCCGCTTGCGTCTGAGCGAAGCGATAGAATAAAAACGCCGTTCCTGCCAACACCAGCAGCATCAGCCACCACCACTGGGTAATGATATTTGATAAGCTAAGGACAATTTGGGTAATTAAAGGCAGAGCTTGTTCGGATTGCTCAAACACTTTGACAATTTTTGGTACTACAAAGCTCATTAGCCCCATAATTACGCCAACTGCCATCACCATCAGCACGATGGGATAAACCATAGCGCCTTGTATTTTTTTCTGTAAGGCAAAGCGATTTTCGGTGTAATCGGCAAGCTGATTTAAGATCAAATCCAAATGACCAGATTTTTCTCCAGCTGCAATGGTAGCGATATATAGTGGCGGAAAGCTCGCCGCTTGCTGCAGAGAGCGCGCCAAACTGAGACCTTCTAAGACATGCGAGCGAACGGCAAGCATTAAAGATTTGATATGGGTTTTTGGCGATTGTTTGGCGACAGCTGCCAAAGTTTCCTCTAACGGAATACCAGCAGCAAGTAATACAGATAACTGGCGGGTAAGCAGTGCCAACTCATAAGCAGAGGGTTTTTTATAGCGGCTTTTATGCTGACTTTGCCTATCATTGACGGCGTTGACTTCGACAGGCGTCCATTGTTTATCACGCAGCTGCTGGCGTACTTGCCGCGCAGAATCACCTTCAAGCAAGCCTTTTTGGATGCCGCCACGATCGTCAAGCGCTTTATAATGATAAGCGGGCATAGCAGCGGATATCCTAAGACGGTCAAGAGTAAAAGAGGATGGATCAAGATTTGAAAAGTTGGCTTATTAAAAGAATAGACGACTTAAAGAAGCGGCGTAGAATCGTTACTATCCGGCATCAAGCCTTGCAATAATAGAACATCTAAATGCTGTTGTTGTAGCTTTTTATCAAAATCATTGACTTCAGCGATCAGCATACGCTCAATGCGCTTATCACTTGCAAACACACTGAGACGTGCACAAATGACCGCCAATTGATAAATGCGTTTTTTACAATAACCGTCTAAACCTTGTAGCAATCTGACCATGTGCGGGGTTTCAAGGCTGGCATAATCATAATCACTCACCACATCCTGACCAAGTGCTGTCACGCCATAGGTAATAGATAAATGGGCGCAAAAATAACAGCTGAATAAATAGCCAACCACATGTCCGATATAATAGCCACGATCGTAAGTAAAGCTACTGACGCCAAAGTGCCCGAGCACATAGCTGTTCAAACTGCCTTGATCAAAGATAGGTTTATTATGCTTTAGCTTGCCGACGGTGGCAAAGCATAATGGATTATGTCCATCCTGTGTTGTCAACTGCCAACCTGCAGGTTGCTGAGCTGGCATATGGCGTACAATATCTTCGATGATGTCATCGACCACATGCAGCTGCTGCCATAAGCGCTCAATGGCATCCGTATCCATCAAACCGCGTTTATCCAGCTGCTGTGCAAGCAAATATTGCTGGTATTCGGCAAATTGTGTTTTGAGGGTATGTACAAGGTAAGTCGGACGGATAGCAGCAGAAGCCAAATATAATTGCTGCGTGCGCTCATGCTGCGCCCGATAAAGTGCCACGCGCTGAGTAGCAATACTACTGTCACTTGCAGAGATAGATGAGCTTTGGTTTATCAGAGTATGATTAGCATTATTTATATTAGCAGAGCTAGTCTCTGTCAAGCTGCCATCCGCATTTGGCAAAACAAATAATGCTAATAATGCCGCTTTATCAAGCCGAATAGCCATACCTGCCTGTGCGCTATTTTCCTGCTGAAGATTTGAGTCATGCTGATTATTGTTAGCTTTGACTCTGCTATTAAGTTTGTCTTTATGATTAATAGACGCAGAAGAATCTTGTAGATCATTTGATTTTACGCTTGGTTTTGCGGTCGGTTCAGTCATAAAACACCATCAGCTGCAAAAATAAACATCACCTAAGTCATACTATATTCTGGATAGACCGTAATATATAAGCATAAAATATAGGTCGCTAAAACACCGTCGCAACTAGGCGACTTATTACTTCATTGTCATTCCATAGTACCTTAACCTACACTCATTGTCAGCTGTGCAAGATCGAAATGCTAATGATGAAAAATTATTATCAGATAGACGCTATTATATCACTGACTCAGTTTAGAAAATATCACACAGCTTGGATGACTATTTATGTGTGAAGTAGCAGCTAAGCAAGGTTTTGTTTTTGATATTGCTGGCGGTACGCTTTTGGCGATATGCCATATACACGCTTAAAGGCTTGGCTAAAAGTTGAGTCTGAGGCATAACCCACTAGCTCACTAATACGGCTGATACTATTTTGCTGCAAACGCAAATAACGTGCCGCCAGACGCAAACGGTAGTCAATCAGGTAGGTCAACGGCGGCATACCAACCACGTCTTTGAAACGCTGCGCAAAACTCGAGCGTGACATACCTGCAACTTCAGCAAGCTCATGAATGCTCCAGTTTTGGCTTGGATTTTCGTGCATGGCGACCAATGCCTTGGTTAAAAACGGGTCTTTCATGGCTTTTAGCCAACTGTCCGTGGCTTCGGGCAAACTTTCGATATAAACCCGCAAACACTCAATCATCATAATACTTGCCCAATGATTGATAATCGCCGTCTTACCCATCCGCTCATGCTCAGCTTCTAACGTCAGCAGTCGAATCTCAACATCAATCACCTCGAACCGACCATCAGATTCATCGTTAATTTCAGGCAATATCGTTGGTAGCACTGATAATAAAGGACGAATCATCTCTTTATCGTACTTGCATTCAATCAGTATCAAAGATGATTGGGCATCACCATCGCCCTGAATATCAAGCACTTGTTCCGTGCAATTAGTAAGCAACTCATCCAAAGGTTTGGCACTCTCACCATGATGGTTGAGCGCGTAACTGACATGATTGTGCGCGCTAGGAATCATAATAATGTCGCCAGCATGCGCTTCTCTGAGTCCACTGCCCATATCAATACAAAAGCTACCGGACATCACCAAATAAAACACAATCGTATCTTGTCTAGTGAGTGAGTAAGACCAATTGCCTGTACCATTTAAGCGATAGTATTTCGTATCGAATAAATGCACATTCTGTAGTAACACGCTTAATGCATCCATTAACCATTTCCTCAATAACAGCTGCTCAATAACGCGCCACTTTAATAAAAAAATCGCATTAATATGAGGATCGATTTTATTTAAAAATATAGTGCTACTGAGATGAATTTCTTTGACAGTACAGCTAATATACCTTTATAAAGCCCTTACGACACAATATGTATCATAAAAAAATGATAAAAAACGCCAGTAGACTGTTAGATCATGAGCGATTTAAAAGGTTTAGGACTATCACAGAGGCAAAAAGATATAAAATAGACAGATACAAAAAAATGCCAAAAATGGCAGCGGCTTTTTTTAAATGATTTTAATATAGAATATAAACAGAAGGGATATAGCAAAAAAATGGGGCGACTGATGGGACTCGAACCCACGACAACCGAGATCACAACCCGGGGCTCTACCAACTGAGCTACAACCGCCATAACTGTTGCCAAAATTCGGCAATATATGCAGGCTAAATGGTGCGCCTGGCAGGATTCGAACCTGCGGCCACCTCCTTAGAAGGGAGATGCTCTATCCAACTGAGCTACAGGCGCTCTTAGAGGACTTTTACATATTTTGGTCCGCTTGATATACAAGAAACCAAACCATTATACATAAAAAAAAGCCTGTAAGGCTCTTAAATAGATGGTCGGAGTGATAGGATTCGAACCTACGACCCTCTGGTCCCAAACCAGATGCGCTACCAAACTGCGCCACACTCCGAAATTCTCTATTAACACGATAGTTTGTTAATTAACTGGTTGTTGGCAATGCCACTAACTGGCTAACGTTCCTTGCTATCGAGGTGCACATATTAAGGGGAAACGCCGATGGTGTCAACACCTATTTTTAATTAATTTGAAATAACTGCTAAATTATTTAAAAAAGGCTTATTTCTTATAAACTAAGCGTCGACAACAAGCGCTACTCAACATAGTGCCTTATGAGCTAAGCGCATATTATACTAAATCTTATGTCGGAAGCAAGTCAGTGTTTATCGTACCTGTGAGCACATTAAAAGGTATCAGCCATAACTGAGCATAGGCTGCATTTTCACTATTGTATATGTCCTGAGTATCTTGCTTTAATACGACCGCTCGTCTTTGATTGTCTTGCACTGGATATACCAGCCAGACTTGCTCTGCTTGATAAGCCTGCGCATAGCTGCTCAGTTGATAAGCGTCGCTGGCACTAATGGCGCTGGCATGCGCTAAAGGCTTCCATTTAATATCGATCACGTGACTATATTGACCTGCTTGCTTTTCTGATGATGGATTTGCTCCTAAATTCTTTATTAGTAAAGCATCATCATGCTTCTCTTTATTTTTAGTATTCGAACGCATCTGGCGGTAAATCAATAAATCAGGACGAATAGACAAACACGCCTGCCCTTCTGCATCATTAAGCCAAACACGTTGCGCTTGGAATAATGGTTTATAGTCGTCGCTTAATTGCTGAAAAATCAAAGCGATACGCTGGCTTGCCCATTGCTCAAACGCTTGATTCATATCTATCAGTAAGCATAAGCGTGGCGGTGTAGACCTACTACCAAATGGTTTTGGTGCATTAATACTCTGACCGATTTCCATATTTGATTGACTAAGCAGCCAATAAGCGAAATCTACAAGCTGCTGAGCGGCTTGTAATTGCTTTACTTGCAGCGGCTGAATGGCAAGCTCACGCTTTGCTTGAAGATATATCGACTCTAGCTGGCGTATTTCATGCTGATGTAAGACAGACACTTGTTGCCACGGCTGTAAATGCAAAAGCAGATTTGATTGAGACAACAAAGGCGTCAGCAGCGTCAGTGCACTCTTAATGACTCGATTGCCTAGCATGTCTTGGCTCAGCACACTGCGCTCACAAACGAATTTATGTGGCTGCATACTGTTATGACGTAATTGCTCTTTTATGAGTAAACGTCCTTGCAGTACTGCTTGGTTATGGATTTGGGTTTGATACTGTTTGGTCGGTTGATAATTCGTTAAACGCTGCAAAAGCTGCATACTAAGCCAATCTGATAAAGGCAATGTGGTGACTGGCAGAATTGTTAACTGGTTGCTGAATTGCCCAAAATTTTTGCTGTGAGGCGATTTGTTATCGTTACTATTCATTAGGTCTGACAGCATATTTTGTACCCAGTGACGGGTTTGTACAATATCCGCATCTACTGGCGATTCATTTGACTGATATGGCTGCTTAATAGAGTTGCTAGCAGTGTTTGCGATAAATTTTGGCAGTATCTCAAGAGTCATGCCACTAGGCAGTACAATAACGCCAATATAATGTCCAACCTTGAGTTGCCACTGTCCTTGCTTGCGTTTAATACTAAATACTGACAGCTCTTGGGTTATCAGCCACTGAAAATCAGAGTCGTACAAGAAATTAGACGCTATTAAACGCTGATGTTCAAATACCGTCATGATATTCATTTCAGAGCTTTGAGTTTGTTTATCCTTATTTATCACCGATTAACATCCTCATGGATATAAGCGCTGATAGACGGCAGGCTGGGTGAACTTGCCAGTCTTGGCAATAAGGTCAGTATTAATCGCATAACTGCCAGCATTTATAGATTGAGTAAAATAGGATTGCTGTCCTGCAAACATGGAGTTCTGAGAAGCTATACCACTCTCGCTAGCCAGTTGAGTGGGCATACCGTTATGTATTAACGTTTGACTATCATGAATAAATTGCGCCGATATTGGCTGCTGTTCATCTCTAAAAATATACTGCAAGACAGCCGCTTGCCCACCAGCTGCTTGGGCTAATTGTGGAATAATTTGCTCAGTAAGTGCCATTTGTAACTGCTCAAGACTATGCACGGAGAATAAAAACGCATGACCCATTTGCGCCTCAATCCCTAACGTTTGGCTAATACGATGATTTAAACCCGTTAATACTTTGGCTAAATTGATGGACTCCGCTTCGTCGACTATTTCTAATCCTTTATTGAGGTTGATAATCGGTAATAGCTCAGGCTGCGGCAGACAGTTAATAAAGCGAAAACGACGACGCAGTGCCATATCTAGTGGCGCTAACGAATGATCTTGGGTATTCATGGTCGCATAGATATCAACATTGGCAGGCACGCTAAACGCGCGCCCAGAGTATGCCAAACTTACTGTCATCGCATTGGGCGTACCCGCTCGTTTATCAGGTTCAATAAGGCTGAGCAATTCACCAAAAACCCGTGAGACGTTGGCACGATTAATCTCGTCAATCAGCATCGCATAACGCTGCTGAGGATCATTTGCCGCGCGCTGACAGAGCTTTAAAAAGGCGCCATCAGTAATGGCGTAGCTCATTTGAGATGAGCTGTTATTCGACTGATTAGAAGCTGCCATTACCGGGCGAATGCCCTCGACAAACTCTTCATAGCCATATGCCTGATGGAAACTGACCATACTAAAGCGCTGTTGGCTAAAGCGTTGGTTTTGGCTGGCACTATTATCATACTGCGCCTGGTGAAATTCTGACAATTGCTCTGACAATTCGCTTAATAGCATCAGGCTGTTAGGCAGTAAATACCACGCACCGCTAGGGTCTTTATCAAAATACGCTTGGCTGGCTCTATTTTTATACGCAACCGTCTGTGAGCTGGTTGGACTGTGCATTTGCAGTACAGACCACGCTGTATTACTTAAATTTTTCTCACGTGCATTTTGTAATGCTTTGGCGATAAAAAACTCATGATTGATGATTTCAGGTACTTTCACTAAGTCCTGTTTTTGCGATTGAAAATCTAAAAATATTAAACACACCACATCACGCCAGTTCAACTCTTGCAATAACTGCTTGAGTAAATCCTCATTATTGGATTTAGGCAGATAGTCCGTATATTCTTTAGCAATTTGGAGCAATCGGTAGGTTTTACCAGTACCCGCGACGCCCGTATAAATAATATTGGTTGGCTTATCATCACATATATCAGGCATAACATTATCCAGCAAAAAAGTATAAAAAAGCGCTAACATTTTATCATTATAGCTACTCACTCTACATGGTATCAGTGCTTAAATTACTAAGGCCTAAGATGCCGTTACGTCACTGTTATTTTGTAAGCGCAGCAGTACATGGTAATAATAGTAGCGACTGAGCAGTTAATGTACCATAACTAAAATAGCTGCTAGCATAAAGCCTATTCGGTGACTCATTTATAACATGAGCCTTTTAACCCTAGTATCATTAGCATTGTAAATCCCACTTAAATGAGGAATATTGTATGTCAGGATTATTAAAAAAACTCCCGATTAAACGGACCAATAAACTGCCAGCCAAAGTCTCTGAGAACACAAAACCTGCAGTCGAAAAAACCAATAGCACACTTAAACCAATCAGCAATCAATTTACCAAACTGTTATCTATCACCAAATATTTACCTGCTGGCGCACGTTCGAGCATTTTATCGAAAGCATTTGGTAAGGTGGTACCTTATGTGGGCACAACGGGTATCTACTATGAAACGGTCGAGCCAAACCAAGTGGTGGTCAGTTTAAATAATACCAAAGCGGTGCAAAACCATATCGGCTCCGTGCATGCAGTTGCTATTACTTTGCTTGCTGAAACGGCAACGGGATTCATTTTAGGCTTAAACTTACCTGCTGATCGTGTACTATTGATTAAGTCTTATTCGGTGAATTTCTATCGACCGATTAAAAAAGGACAAATGGCTGCCATCGCAAGCTTATCTGATGAGCAGCGTTTAGATATTTTAAATACTCCGAAAGGCGAAATGATTATTCCATGTGTCATTCATGACCGTGAGTCGGACAGTGATCGCGACCCAATCGTAGTCGAGATGACATGGGCTTGGATACCCAAGTCTGAGTTAGAAGCACGTCGTCAAGGCAAAGCTAGTGAGAAGTCGGCAGAGGCTGATACTGATACTGATACTGATACTGATACCAAAGTAGTAGAAACAGACGCAAAAGTAGAAACTGAGTAAGACAATCAATCAGCCGATAATGATGAGGCTGTTTAAGATAAATAATATATTAAGAATACGTAAAGTAGTGCGCTATCCATTTTAAAGCATTTTTATAGCGCACTTCGTATAGCAGTGATTTATAAACTTATAATAAGGAGACAATGATGTCCAAAATGATTTCTAAAGCTATTTCTAAAACAGCGCTTACTAATTTATCCAAGGCTTTTTTCATCAGTATTTGTGCATTAGGATTTACCGTTAGTGCCACTGCGGCACCCGAAAAAACTTCAACTCATACACATCATGCAGCAACTATCACTAAGTCTAGCCCTGTGTTTTTAGGTGACGGCGGCAATTATCCTTTCTCAGAAGCAGTCCGTGTCGGCGATACTTTGTATATGTCTGGTCAGATTGGCTTTAAAGATGGCAAGCTGGTCAAAGGCGGTGTTAAAGCCGAAGCCAAACAGACAATGGATAATATCAATACCACGTTATTAAAATATGGTTACCAAAAGTCAGATATCGTTAAGTGTATGGTGATGCTCACCGATATGGACGATTTTAATGACTTCAATAAAATCTATAAAGCTGAACTGGCAAAGCCTTATCCCGTCCGTTCAGCTTTTGGCGTAGCTGAATTGGCGGCAGGTGCCAGCGTTGAAGTTGAATGTATCGCTGTCAAATAAAAATGTCTCTTAAAATATTACTCTAAACAATCAAAGCGTCCTCAAGTAGGGCGCTTTCTTTGGTCACGCGTAGCACTTCTTCTAATGTCGTACGTCCCGCGATTACCTTACGCAAACCATCAGCACGAATCGATGGTGTCTTTTGGCGGGCGTAATCTTCTAGCTCATACTCGGCGGTATTGCTATGAATCATGCGTCGCAGCGCATCATCAACGGGCACCACTTCATATATCGCTGTTCGCCCTTTAAAGCCTGATTGGTTACACTTATCGCAGCCGACTGCTCTAGGTAGCTTAATAGCTTTATCTGTCAGATTATCAGCAGCATTGTTAGCTGCAATATTGTCAGACATTGATTGAATACCAATCTCAGTAAACAATTTGGCTTGTTCATGGTCAGCTATTTGCCAATCATGACAATGTGTACATAACGTACGTACCAAACGCTGGGCGACCACGCCTATCAATGATGATGATAATAAAAACGGCTCAACGCCCATATCTTGCAAGCGCGTAACCGCTCCAATAGCGGTGTTGGTATGTAGGGTTGATAAGACCAAATGCCCTGTTAAAGATGCTTGCACAGCGATTTCTGCTGTCTCTAAATCGCGAATTTCACCCACCATGACCACGTCTGGATCTTGACGCAACATTGCACGCAAGCTCTTAGCAAAGGTCATATCGACTTTATTATTGACCTGCGTTTGCCCAATACCATCGAGCTGAAATTCAATTGGATCTTCAGCGGTCAAGATATTACGGGTTTGATCATTTAAATCAGTCAATGCGGAATATAGCGTGGTGGTTTTACCCGAGCCTGTAGGTCCTGTCACCAAAATAATGCCATGCGGGCGATGGATTAAGCGCTTAAGCTCACTATAATCATTATCAGATAGCCCCAAATAGGTCATATTCAGGCGACCTGCTTGCTTATCTAGTAAGCGCATGACCACACGCTCACCAAAACTTGACGGCAATGTCGATACCCGCACATCAACCTCGCGCCCCGCTAGGCGCAAGCTAATACGCCCATCTTGCGGCACGCGCTTTTCAGCGATATCCAGTTTTGCCATCACTTTAATGCGTGATACTAATAACGGCGCTAATTGACGTTTTGGTGTGATGATTTCTTTAAGCTCACCATCGACGCGGAAGCGAACGACCAAGCGTTTTTCAAAGGTTTCAATATGGATATCTGAGGCGTTTAGACGTATCGCTTCGGACAATAATGCATTAATCAGACGGATAATAGGTGCATCGTCTTGTTGGTCCATCAAGTCTTCAGTTTCAGGCACGCTATCTGCCAAGCTATCAAGATCAGGATGGTCTTCAAGGCCAGCGGCGATATGCTGTGACTCGCCAGTGTTACCTGCATAAGCAGCATTCATGCGTTTCTCAAAATCGTCCGAGCTTACACTTTCATATATTGGCACACCGCGTATGCCTTGCTGCTGTAAAAATCGCACCGCTTCATTGATTGCTGAAAGCGGCGTCACCTTGGTCAATAGCAATGTCGGTGGCAGCTCAGGATCAATGGCTAGAATAACCAAAATCTGATGGCGTTTTGCAAAACTGTACGGCAATTGCATCATAAAAACGACCTAATAGATAAAGAAAAACTCAGAAAAAAACTTGTATCAAAGCATGGTAAATGTATTATTCTTAACTGGCTCAACTCAAAAAGACTGCAAGTAAGATTGCATGATTTTGTTATAATAGCATTTTGTTTTACTCGCCATTAGGATTTTCAGTTATGTCAGATAACACTAGCACTGCCACTCAATCGACACCCCTTTTGCAAGATACTTTTACGGTAGGCAGTCGTACTTTTTCTTCTCGATTATTGGTCGGTACGGGTAAGTATAAAGATATGACTGAAACGGGTGCCGCCATCGGCGCGTCAGCAGCAGAGATAGTGACGGTCGCTATTCGTCGTACCAATATCGGTCAAAATAGCAATGAGCCCAATTTGCTTGATGTCATTTCACCAGATAAATACACTATTTTGCCAAATACAGCGGGTTGTTTTGATGCAGAAACGGCGATTCGTACTTGTAAGCTTGCTCGCGAGCTATTAGGCGGGCATAATCTGGTTAAGCTTGAAGTATTAGGGGACGAAAAAACCTTATACCCTAATGTGATGGAAACACTCAAAGCGGCAAAAGTGTTGATTGATGACGGTTTTGAGGTCATGGTATATACCTCGGACGACCCTATCGTTGCTCAAGAATTAGAGAGTATGGGCTGCGTGGCAATTATGCCACTTGGTAGTCTGATTGGCTCTGGTCTTGGTTTGCTCAATCGCCATACATTAAGCTTGATTATTGAAAATGCGAAAGTACCCGTATTGGTTGATGCTGGTGTCGGTACAGCTTCTGATGCCGCGATTGCCATGGAACTTGGCTGTGATGGCGTACTAATGAATTCAGCCATTGCCAATGCGCAAAATCCTGTGATGATGGCTCAAGCAATGAAGCATGCGGTATGGGCAGGTCGTCAGGCTTTCTTGGCGGGTCGTATGCCGATGCGCAAAATGGCAACTGCCAGCTCACCACAGACGGGATACTTTTTTCAGTAGTATTAAAGGTTAGGTGATTATATTTTTCATTATAAAAGGATTTATTATGCGACTTCTTACAGCAGTCGACCAGTTGTTTTTACTTCTTGAGTCGCGTAAACAACCCATGCATGTTGGAGGTCTATTTTTATTTGAATTACCAGAGGATGCCGATATCAGTTTTGTTCATCAGCTTGTAAAGCAGATGCAAGACTCTGATGTACCTCCAACGTTTCCGTTCAACCAAGTACTTGAGCATATGGTATTTTGGAAAAAAGACAAAAATTTTGATGTTGAGCACCACTTGCATCATGTCGCCCTACCCAAGCCCGCCCGTGTGCGTGAACTTTTGATGTATGTTTCAAGAGAGCATGGTCGTCTATTGGACCGTGCTATGCCCCTGTGGGAATGCCATGTGATTGAAGGCATTCAGCCAGAGAGCGAAGGTAGCCCAGAGCGCTTTGCGCTGTATTTCAAAATCCATCACTCGCTGGTTGATGGCATCGCTGCCATGCGTTTGGTCAAAAAATCCTTGTCACAATCGCCCAATGAGCCGGTTACTTTGCCTATTTGGTCATTAATGGCACGCCATCGCAATCAGATCGATGCTATCTTGCCCAAAGAGCGCTCCGCTTTACGCATCCTAAAAGAGCAAGTATCTACCATTAAGCCTGTGTTCACAGAATTACTGGATAATTTTAAAAATTATAATGACGACAGCTATGTCAGTACCTTTGATGCGCCGAGAAGTATTCTAAACAGACGCATCTCAGCATCGAGGCGCATAGCGGCACAATCTTATGATATTAAGCGCTTCAATGATATTGCTGAGCGTATTAATATTAGCAAAAACGATGTAGTACTAGCCGTTTGTGCTGGTGCTATCCGGCGTTATTTGATTTCGATGGATGCACTACCTAGCAAGCCTCTGATTGCGTTCGTGCCCATGTCTTTACGAACTGACGATAGTGTCGCGGGCAATCAGCTGTCATTTGTCCTTGCCAATCTGGGTACTCATCTGGATGATCCATTGAGTAGAATCAAGCTAATTCATCGCAGTATGAACAATGGAAAACGCCGTTTTAGACGTATGAATCAAGCGCAAGTTATTAACTACAGTGTGGTGTCTTATGCATGGGAAGGGATTAATCTGGCGACTGGTTTGTTTCCTAAAAAACAAGCCTTTAACCTGATTATCTCAAATGTGCCAGGCTCCGAAAAATCATTGTATTGGAATGGCGCGCGCCTACAATCTTTGTACCCTGCCTCGATTGTCTTCAACGGGCAAGCGATGAATATTACGCTGGCAAGTTATTTGGATAAGATTGAATTTGGTATTACTGCCTGTAGCAAGGTCTTACCTCATGTGCAAGATATGCTGATGCTGATAGAAGAAGAGTTGCAGCTGCTTGAAAAGGTTAGTAAAGAGCTTGAATTCAATGGTATTACAGTTGAAGATAAAAGTGGCTATAAAGATAATGGTAAAACAAAAAAGCTGGCTCCGTAACGGAACCAGCTTTTTGTTTGTCATACTTAGCTATCTAAAAGGGGACGATTAAAGCGCATCGCCCCATGCTGGCACAACCACTTGCATCAAAGGTTTTAGCAGTTTTATATTACAAGCAAAGATAGAGCCTGATGTCATCGAATTGTGTGCGCCGGTATGATCAACGACCACGCCACGTGCTTCGGTGACAATAAGCTCGCCTGCTGCGATATCCCAAGGCTTGATTGACATCTCAAAGTAGCCATCAAAGCGACCAGCAGCCACATAACATAAATCAAGAGCAGCTGAGCCTAAACGACGGATTTGACCGCCCGCTTCAGTGATTTTTTGTAGGCTTTCGTAGTGCTCTTTGGCATATGAGATAACTTCGCCATTGCGCTTACGCTCAAGAGGATGCCCAGTAGTAAATAAACCACCATCGATCGTTTTACGCTCACTCACACTGATACGGCGTTGGTTTAAACGCGCGCCTTTACCACGGCTAGCAGAGAACATCTCATCACGGACAGGATCATAGATAACACCATGCTGAGTCACACCTTTATGCTGTACGGCAATAGACACACAGAACTGTGGTACGCCATGAACGAAGTTTTTAGTGCCATCTAGTGGATCGATAATCCAGCACCAGTCAGCATCTTCGCCGCGACCTTCCTGCATACCAAACTCTTCACCCAAATACGAATGATTTGGATAGCTGGCTTTTAGCGTCTCAATCGTCAGCTCTTCACTAAAGCGATCAATACGAGTAACCAGACCATCTAGTCCTTTTGACTCGATATCCAACTCAATTTTGTGGCGGTTTTGATGCGCGTACAAAATTTCTTTACCGACTTTTTCAGCAGCACGCGCTGCGATGACGACCATGGGTTCCATACAATAACCTGCTTGTTTGATAAATGGATATTACTAGATAAATATTAATTTATAAGTACCAATCGATAGATACTTATTAATAAAAAAAATATGTAAAGTAAGAGATACTTATAGCACCAACACTACTTATAAAATCAATGAAAAATAAAGCCACATAGCAAACCACAATATTTGGTTGCTATTAGTCGCACCGCTCAAATTGTCAAATAGTTCACACCTACGGCAAGCAGGCGATATCTTGGCACAAAAATACAGCTTTATTTTTTACACAGCTATTTTATCAACTTTTTACGGACTATGGGTATTTATTATTTTTATAATGTAGCAGATAGATGATTAATCGTCTTTTAAACCTTAAGCCACATCAGTTAAGATAATAAGTTTTGGAGCTGATTGAACACACCTTCCACATCTAGACCACAATCTGCTAGCTGTTCTGCTTGAGAGCCATGCGCTACAAACCGATCAGGGATACCTATATTGCAGATAGCTGGACGATGGATTTTAAAAGCAGCCGATTCATTTAATAAATATTCATTGACCGCACTACCCGCGCCGCCCATGATCATATGCTCTTCTAAAGTCGCTATATGAGTAACACCTTGCTCGACTAGGGTTTCAAGCAAGTTAGTATCTAAAGGCTTCACCCAACGCATATTGACCACATGCAGCTGACAGCTTGATGCTAATAAAGGGGATTTCGCAATCATTTCTGCGGCTTTCTGAGCGGTTTCGACCATCGTACCAAATGCCAATAATGCCAGTTTCTTGGGTGCATCGTCTGTACCAAGTACCGACTCTATAACCGCTTCACCAATATTATAAATTTGCGCAGGCTGCGTAATAGTCGCGCCAGTGCCGACACCGCGCGGATAGCGCACTGCGGTACAACCTTGGTATTCATAACAAGTATTGAGCAAATGATAGCATTCATTTTCATCTTTTGGCGCTGCAATCAGCATATTGGGCACGCAGCGTAAAAAGGCAAAATCAAACACCCCTGCATGCGTAGCACCATCTTCACCAACTAGACCGGCGCGATCAATGGCGAACATCACATCAAGATTTTGCAAAGCAACATCATGTATCAGCTGATCGTATCCGCGCTGTAAAAACGTCGAGTAAATCGCTACAATCGGCTTCACGCCTTGCGTTGCCATGCCACCCGCTAACGTCACAGCGTGTTGCTCAGCAATCGCTACATCAAAGAAACGCTCTGGAAATTGACGAGCAAACTCAATCATCCCTGAGCCTTCTTCCATCGCTGGGGTAATGGCGAGCAGCTTCTTATCTTGTGCCGCTTTGTCACATAAAAACTGTCCAAATACTTGCGAGTACTTTAAGGAAGATTTAATCGCTATTATTTCTGGTTTCTCAGTTTTTGGTACGTTATCTTCAGCAGGTAAGCTACTAATAGCATGATAGCCGACTGGGTCTAATTCAGCAGGCGCAAAGCCTTTACCTTTGGTGGTATAAATATGGACTAAAACTGGACCTTTGACTTGCTTGGCAAGCGACAATACACGTAGTAGCTCAGGAATATTATGACCATCAAAAGGACCAAAATAGGTAAAGCCTATCGCCTTAAATAGATTGTCTTCTAGTTGCGGTACATCGCGCTGCTCTTTATGACGCTTACGTCGATCAAAGGCTTGCATATCAGGGCGTTGACATAATATTGGCTCGCCTGCATCAGAGATATCAACCTGATACCCTGACTCCCAAAGCATTGCTAAATGCCGTGAAAAGCCACCGATCGAGCAGGATATAGACATGTCATTGTCATTCAAAATCACCATCAAATCAGCGTCTTGTTGCACCGCGTCATTCATCGCTTCAAACGCCATGCCACCTGTCATCGCCCCATCGCCGATAATACAGGCAACCGTCTGCGCGCGCCCTTGATAGCGTAGCGCTAAGCTCATGCCTAAACCGGCTGAGATGGACGTTGATGAATGACCAACCCCAAAAGTATCATAGACAGATTCGGCGCGTTCTGGAAAAGCCGTTAAGCCAGTTTTAGAGCGGATAGTACCTAACTGATCACGGCGACCTGTCAGTACTTTGTGCGCATACGCTTGATGACCCACATCCCAAACGATCTGATCTTGCGGGGTGTCTAGCAAATAATGTAGCGCAATAGTCAATTCAATCACGCCTAAATTGGCACCGAAATGACCGCCGCTTTGACCTGCTGAATACAATACAAACAACCTTAGCTCATCGGCTAAAGTAATCAGCTCAGCACTACTAAAATTCTTGAGATCAGCAGGACTATCCACACTGTCGAGCAATGGCGTCTGTGGACGCTCACGTGGAATCACTGCATACGTTTGTTGCAGTTTTGATAGCGGTACAGCAGAATCAACAGCTGACGCAGATAATGACTGAGACTGTGGGGAATGAGGTGACTGCTGCATAAAACGTACGATACCTACCAATCTGCTGACCAGATGCTACCTTAGACAAGGTCTAGCAATAGCAATAGTCTAAGTGGCGTTAATAATAGCCATGCCATCATTTGTATCATTGCTAATACAAGGGATGGCATCGACTATACAATTAGTGATACAGCTTTTATCGCTGCAATAACCCAAAATACGCTATTTGATATAAAGATAATAACGTTCAATGACAACCCTAAAGACTGCTCTAATAGCTGCCTCAAAGGTCATAATAATGGCTATTATGCCTTATTATTTTGTATCCATACCGGACGTTAGTGACGACATAGTAATGTAAGGGCAAAGACTTGTCACTGTATCCGTCAAAATAGTATGGCATAATAGCATTTATTTTTAATTGTCGCTTTAATCATCGTGCGTCGTCTGTGAACTTTGTGTGTTTTTATAATTTGTGGTTTTTATAATAAATATAATTAGCATACTATCTTGCAAACCCGCTAGCTTACAAGAACTTAGCTATTATAATAAAGCTATGTCAGACAGTTAGCGCCACGATGATCAGCTTATGCAGGGCATTAATGTCATATCAATTTATTACTAGCGCCAAATTGCCTACTCGTCACGGCGAGTTTGATATTCATATCTTTGAAAATGATGAGGGTCAAGAGCATGTGATGCTGACGGTAGGTCTACCTGTGTTTGATCAAACGGATATTGCCGACAGCATCTTAAATCAAAAAGATGATGCTTTATCAGAACGCTCTATTCCGTTAATAAGAATTCATTCTGAGTGCTTAACTGGTGACGCTTTTAGCTCTTTAAAATGTGATTGCGGACCACAGCTAAATACCGCTATGGATGCGATACAAAAAACGGGCTGCGGGGCGATTTTATATCTGCGTCAAGAAGGACGCGGCATCGGTCTGACCAATAAAATCCGCGCTTACGCCTTACAAGATCAAGGTCACGACACTCTAGATGCCAACCTTATGTTGGGGTTGCCTGCTGATGCGCGTATCTATGATATGTGTGGACCCATGCTTGCTCATGTAGGCGTTGATGCTGTGCGCCTTATCACCAATAATCCTAGTAAAGTCGCTTACTTGACCGAGCATGGTATCGATGTCATTGAGCGGGTGCCATTAGTCGTTGGGGTGAATGATATGAATGCTGAATATCTAGCGACCAAGCGCGATCGTATGGGTCATCTATTAGACACAGATTTCAATACCACCCTACACCTTAATAAATAGCAAATAATCAGATATTTTATGAGCATTCCAAATATAGATAACGATATCAATGTGTCGGCCACCAATGCAACAACAACACCAAGCCATCATGACATCATGCGCGTGCGTGAGTTTCTAGTCGATTTGCAAGCGCGTATCTGCCAAGCTCTAGAAGCGCAAGAAAGTGATGGCTGCACTGGTGCGCAGAAAGCCGCTACCTTTGTCCCTGACGATTGGGAGCGCCCTGAAGGTGGCGGTGGTCGTTCGTGCGTATTGGCAGACGGTGAAGTGATAGAAAAAGCCGGCGTTATGTTTAGTCATATACACGTCCAAAACCTGCCTGCTTCAGCAACTGCGCGTCATCCTGACATTGCTGGTCGTAAAGCACAGGCAATGGGCGTATCTCTTGTTGTGCACCCCAAAAACCCTCACGTTCCCACTAGTCATGCCAATGTACGCTTGTTTATTGCCGAAGCAGAAGGCAAAGACCCTATTTGGTGGTTTGGCGGCGGTTTTGATTTAACGCCATTTTATCCTGTGCTTGCTGACTGCGTGCATTGGCATCAAGTCTGTCATGACCTCTGTGCACCTTTTGGCGATAGTATTTATCCTGATTTCAAGCAATGGTGCGACGAGTATTTCCATTTACGTCATCGTGATGAGCAGCGCGGTATCGGCGGCTTGTTTTATGATGACGTCAATACTGAAAGTCGCGGTTGGGATTTTGAAACCTGCTTTAAATTTATGCAAGCGGTCGGTAATGGCTACCTTGAAGGTATTCTGCCAATTTTTGAGCAGCGTAAAAATGTGCCCTATACTGAAGCAGAGCGTGAATTTCAGCTCTATCGCCGAGGTCGCTATGTTGAATACAACCTCGTTTATGACCGCGGCACTCTATTTGGTCTACAAAGTAATGGGCGTATTGAATCTATCTTAGTCAGTATGCCGCCGCTTGCCAGTTGGCACTATCGCTTTGAACCAGATCAGGGCACGCCTGAGTTTGAGTTGACTGACTTCTACCTAAAACCGCGTGATTGGTTGACTTTATAATCGGGATTGGCATAATATAGTGAGTTCAGTATTAAAGCGATACAGTAGGACTGGGATGAATTTTACGCAGCCTCTGTCGGCGTAGGCACAGCACGCCAGAAAAATTTATACTAGTACTGCGTTGGAACATAACGTATCTGTTTTATTTGGAATTGACTATAACTTACTAGTATTTATTGGTTTTGATATAAATCATTTTATTGTTAAAAAGGTCAGCTAATTATGCTGACCTTTTTTATTTTAAATAAAGCATTATTCAAAATAAGTAATAATAATTTTTAGGACGGCAATTTATATAGTCAGTCTTGAATAAAAGAAATACAAAAATTATAAGGTACTACTGGTATCAATTTTTCTTGCTTACCGTGCCTACGCAGACAGAGGCTGCGAATAATTACTCCCAGTAGCACTGTATTCTTTTAAAATTGTATCTATAGTCAATCTTAGATAAAACCGATACAATGTTTATAATCAATTCATTTAGTGAAATAAACCGTGACCTATTCAATCGACTTTCGCAAACAAGTACTGCGTAGCATTAAAGACGGCATGACCATTC
>NZ_CAJHAV010000014.1:0-77492 GCF_904846475.1 Psychrobacter sp. LFX-11D | reverse complement strand
TTAAGGTGACTTTGCCTAGCCCAAATAGTCGATATATCATTAAAGCCAGTTGATCGTAGTCTATCCTCGCTTCGGCAAAAAATCGCTGTAGTCTGCGATAGTGACTGTCGGTCTTGCCACCCTTAGGAAGGTGTCTTGCTATTTTTTTTAAGATTACTGCTTTGAGCAGTAATCAGGGCTATTATCATTAGGCTCAAACATGTGATTCTTGCCTTGTTCATACTCAGGTTTTGGGTTAAAGTTTCACTAAGTCTGTTAAAGTTTGGCATGGTCTGATTCGTCTTAAAAATTACTATTATGCCTTTGCTTTAACAGACTTTTTTGTTTTTTTGTCGTGTGCAGAGAAGTAATAGTTACAATACCGCATCTATTGAGTCGCTACTAAAAATACAAGTTATTGCAAGAAAAGCATTAACAGACACGCTTTGAGATCAAACCCCAGTATTCACAACGTTACCTAAGTAAAATACTAAATCAGATGAAGGCTTAGGAGAAGATAAACCCTAATTACGTGCAATTATCTTATAGTCCTCTGAAAATAAAACTGTTATAAGTTTAGACACGCTACTGGTATAAACTTTACTTGCGTGCTGCGTTCCTAGAGGCTGCGCAAAATTCATCCCAGTAGCGCTATGTTATTTTTAAAGCGTATTCACTATAGAAAGCATGAGCATATGTAAGAATGAATTGCTAGCTCAAGAGTCAAAATAATTAAGGGTCAACATGGCTTTTATTTGCATAAAAAATGATGAAAAAATCTATAGTTTTATATATAGCTTAAAAGATTGGATAGTTTTAAAAGAAGATAAATCGTCCAGTTTCAATATGGCTTGCTGTGGTAATCAGGCAATACTAAAGACAAGTAAGCTAGGTACGAAGTTCTTCGCTCATAAGGCAAAACCTAAAGACTCTAACTGCTCGACTGGTGGTGAAACTGCCGAACACATGCATATCAAATATCTTGTTATGAAAGAATTGGATAGAAACGGTTGGGTTGTAGAAGTTGAAAAAGCGGGGCTTACCCCAAGTGGTGAGGAGTGGATTGCTGATATTTATGCAGAGAAAGGCAAAGCTAAGATTGCCATTGAAGTGCAATGGAGCCCTCAAGCTTTTATAGAAACAAAACGCAGACAAGAAAAATATGCTCAATCAGGCGTAAGGTGTGCGTGGTTGCTTAGAAGTGGCTCAGTTAAAGATACTAATGCAATTACAGGCGATTATGCCTATAGTACGAAAGACATACCTGTATTCTCTATTTATAGAAATAAGACGCAGGACAATCAAGCTTATATGATCTATAACGTGAATAGGCTAGACAGCAACAGTAGTCGGTACAACCACCGTTCATTTAAGCCTATTACGCTACCATTAGAGAGTTTTATACAAAGATTGGTGTCACAAGGCCTAGTTTTTATACCTTATGAGCGATTCACCTCTACAAAGTTTAGATTTAAATCCAATGGTATCACTGAGATGACTTTAGGGGTGAGTAAAGACTCTTGCGCTAAATGTGGTTACTCCAATCCGATAATTTCTGAGGTGAGATATAAAGAAGACTATAAAGTACGTTCTAAGAAAATAAAAAATTGTAGCGATAAAGAGCTTAGAATTATTAATACGCATTTTTCTAAGCATTATGTTTTTTCACCCATAAAAAAGGTGCGTAGTGAAATACTGAACAAAGTTTTTATAGTCAACACTTGTGTTGAATGTGGTTTTGTCATAGATAGAGATGGTCAGTATAGTACCTATTTAAAAAAAAATTTCACTAAGCCGCTTTTTATAAAGCATTTAGGTCTTAATACAGAAAAATTCTATACTTCGAATACAACTCTTAATACGGAATGTGTCTACCGTGTAAACAACAGTTTTAAAATCAAATATAACGAGAGTTTTGAGTTTGGTAAATGGGTTACTAGAGATAGTGAACCAGTTTAATCAGGATAATTGGCATATATGATTGTTTATAAAAAATCATAAAATGTAATTTACTACTGTAGATTTTGCAATAATTACTAGATCTCTTGCATAAGTCATTGCTAGCCTTCGTAACTCCGTCAGTGGAAGTCAATGAACTGGTACTTTTGCAAGAGATCTACTATATAAGTTTGAAAGCAATCAAACGTAATCCTTTTGCCATACTGCGTTTTTGCAAACCATACAACACCAACTATCTTGAGCACGCATATATAGGATATCTGCTGGCATCTCTACCGGGCAAGCACTTGCGCAGTACTCACAGAGCACATCATCTAAACAAGCGTAACATTGAGCAATCGTCTCAAACAATAGATTTGAGCTGATTCTATATTTATGACATAGCATTCGTACATGTTCAAGATAATCCTCCTTATGATCATATGCCCAATAGTCGACACAGATTCTTTCGTCTCTAATATTCTGTGTCATACTCAGTTCAAGCTTAATACCCATAATATATCTCCTAATCAAAATGTCGTTATATGTTCTATCGATTAGTTAGTTGTACAGAACTTTAAAAAATTATATGAAGTTATGTCTGCAAGAGGCTCTTAATTACCTCATCTTGAGTCATTCCAATACGCTTGCAATAAGAATCTTCAATCTCGTCTAAAGCTTCACGCAATTGTCGCTGTGATACTTGTATGTATTGTAATGTCACATCATCACTAGATTTAGCCTCACGATGATTTAGCAGTCTCTTGAGCACAGGGTAGCTTACATTGAGACTATTGGCGACAGTGCCAAATGTACGGCGTAAATCGTGAGGGGTAATATGCATGCTAGCCTTATTTGATATCGAACGGTAACTACCGCTCAAATCCTTGACATGGTCATCATTTCTCTGCAAATCACTCGGAAATACCCAATGCTCTCCATAGCTCAATCTAAATCGTTCACTGAGTATGGCTTGAAGTATTTTTCCAGTTGGCATATGGTAATCAGAACCATTTTTAGTGGCTTTAAAGACAATGCGAGCAGCGTCAAGGTCTACATCTTCCCATCTTAGTGATTGCGCTTCATTTAAACGAACACCAGCAAACATAAAAAGCAATAAAATATCGCGAGCGTTATTACTATAAGGTGCTTGTTTAAATGAACTACCGTCTCGGTGCTCTATCAAAGTTTTAAAATATACTCCCAAATATTCCTCCTCAACATGGTGAGTACGAGGTTTAATTTTGTTCCAATCATTTTTGGCATTCAGTATTCGAATGGGTTGGTCCTTTATTATGTACTCTTCATCATCATCTAAGAAGCTATCTTGACAATAATTCCATACTGATCGAAGAGCTCGCATAGTGGCATTTGCCTGAGCTGGACTAGACTTACTTATTTGCTTATGTTTTTCACTTATCATAGTTTTAGTTATATCGTTTAAAGACACTTCAAGCCAATCATCAAGTCGACCAAGTATCTGTTGGTCGTAAGTCTCAACAGTACGGCTGGCAAGATTAGGTTTCATAGATTTAAAGTAGATATAAGCTTCATTTAGTGTTGGCACGTTAAAATCTGGTGTATCTTTTATTTTTGGAGTAGCGTGATAGCTATCATATACATCAAGTCCCTTCTTTATGTTGACCATCATTGTGCTGGCTTTTTCACGAGCTTCAGTCAAAGTGATAAGGTGTGTTTCTTCAACTTCGTCACGATAGAGCTTACCGTTAATGCGTTTGTGAAGTGTGTATCGCTTAGATTGTTTACCCACACGAAGTGCGAAGCCTGTTAATACTTCATCCATGTAAATATCTGTGCCGCTTGAGGTGTATGCTACTGAATCAACAAACTTCTTACTAAGCTTAACTTTCATATCTCATCCGTACCGCATTATTTATCGTGTTAATAATACTATAATACGTTAAATAACAGATGCATCAAAGTATCAAGATAGTATCAAAATTTTATTTGATACTATTATTACTCGAATAATTTATAAATAATTCACGCAATAAAAAACCCTCACAATCCATAGACTGTAAGGGTTTCGTATATTGGTACCAGTGGTCGGACTCGAACCGACACGCTTTTAAAGGCAACGGATTTTGAATCCGTCATGTCTACCAATTCCATCACACCGGCGTGTTAGGTGATAAAGTTTATATACTGCAAACATTATCGAATTGGGCTACAGGGTTATCTCTGTATAGGCTGCGTATTATAGCAGCCTATTTTTGAGCGTCAAGAATTATTTATTGTATTTTGAATAAAAGTTTAGATTTTAACCAACGAAGGCGCGTTCAACCGCATAATCTGCCTGAACACCCATACGCGGTGATACTGTTAGACCAAAATCATTCAAAATAGCTGAGACTTCAGCATTAAATGGCATACTACCGCAGATTAGGACGCGATCATCTTCCTTGTTCATCGGAGGCAGTCCGATATCTTCAAAAAATTTGCCAGATTTCATCAAGTCGGTAATACGACCAGTGTTTCTAAATTCTTCGCGAGTGACGGTTGGGTAATAAATGAATTTCTTACGGAAATCTTCACCAAAAATTTCATCATTCGGCAGCTCGTTTTCGAACATGTCACGATAAGCCAAGTCACTAATACCGCGCACACCATGCACTAATATGACCTTTTCGAAACGCTCGTAGACTTCAGGGTCACGTGCTAATGCTAAAAATGGCGCAACACCTGTACCGGTTGAGAGCATATAAAGGTTTTTACCCGGTAATAGATCATCTAATACCAAAGTGCCCGTTGGTTTTTTACTGACCAATAGCTCATCACCAACTTTGATATGTTGCAGACGCGACGTTAAAGGACCGTCTTGCACTTTAATGGAGAAAAACTCCAAATGCTCTTCATAGTTAGGACTGGCAATCGAGTAAGCGCGCAGCAACGGCTTGCCATCAACGACCAAACCAATCATCGCAAACTCGCCATTGCGAAAGCGCAAGCCGTCGTCGCGTGTGGTTTTGATGCTAAATAGTGCATCATTCCAATGATGAACCTCTGTAACCGTTTCGGTGCGAAGTTTTGACATAAATCCCTCGTTAGTAAGTGGTAATCTGTATCAATCTAAATAAATGCTGAATACCCATTTTTCATGATAAAGTCAAAATGGTGCAAAATTTTAATAGAAGATGAATGCTATCAATGCTAATTAAGCCATCACTCTTTTATTTTAACATTATTATTCGGCGTTATAAGGTGATGCGGCGCGCATGACCGCGATTTTTAAGCCATTAATGATGAATGCAAGCCATTCTCAATAAATTTCTCGCTCATCATAACAAACTTTAAAATAAAAATCCGTCAAGCGGCTTTGGTATAGCATGATAAAATGGAATATCGTTAGTGAGTTATTATCTATAATTAGTCACAGCTGGCTTGTATAGCGCTTATGTGGAACTATAAAAACCTGTTTTTTTGGATTTGATTTATGTCTTGTCAGACTGCTTCTTCATTGAGTAATCATATAGCACCAATTATCGGCTACCATCATGCCCCACTTTCACAAAAATTTGGCGCGCCAAGACAGCCAAATCTGGTTGCATTGACCAGCGTGATTGAGATGATTGCGCCTTATGATACGCCAGCTGCGTTTGTTGGTTTGGAAGATTTTAGCCATATCTGGGTCAGCTGGCAGTTTCATCACAACTATTTGTATAAAGATAAACAGGCTAATAAAGCGGATAGCAGCTTTCGTGCGCAAGTGCGTCCACCACGTTTGGGCGGTAATCAGAAGATAGGCGTGTTTGCCAGTCGTAGTATGTATCGACCCTCAGCGCTTGGATTGTCTGTGGTTAAGCTTGAAGCTATTGAGATTGTAGAAGGACGGGTGCTACTTATCATTAGCGGTGCTGATATGATAGATGGTACGCCAATTATCGATATTAAGCCTTATGTGACTTATAGTGATGCGCTACCTGAGGCAAAAAGTGGCTTTGCGCCCTCTGTGCCGCATTTGTTGGAGGTGACTATCACTGAATTTGCCTATGAAAAATTTGTGCAAATAATATCCAATCAACGTATTCATAATGAACAAGCAACGGTAAAATCGGTCATTCATAAAATGCAAAAACAATTGCTTATGCCTGATCTTGATAATATTAAAGCGTTGATAGCACAAGACCCACGCCCTGCTTATCGCCATAAAGAGGTTAATACTTCATTTATCATGCGCTATAAATCTGTTGATGTAAGTTTTCAGTTGATAGATTCAGGTGAATTACAGATAACGAATATCGACACAATATAGTTAAGATAAATATCGTCGCTGACCAAATGCTCTACAACATAGAAGAAGAAAAATATGGCTGCTCAACAGTACTCGATAGTAATTGATTTGCGTTGGTGCCTTGATGAGTTGCTGGCAGATCGAGTGATAGACCAACGGGGTTATAATCTCGTCATTACCACCCGCCGCAGTAAGGGTCAGCATCCGCTATTGACTATAAGTGAGTTTGGTCTGCCTAATAGTCATGCACTTGATAATAATACTGAAAATAAATTAACTTTGGCATGGCTCAATCAATGGTTGGCTGCCAAAGCAGATATGCCGCTTGTCCGTATTGACCCGTTAAAAGTCGATGTGCCAGCAGTGACGCAGCTGATGTCGTTTGAGTATGCACGATCGCAGCATATTTTACCGATTGAAGTAACGCTTGATGAGGTGGTTATAGGTACCGATCAGCCATTTTATACCGATTGGCATGGCAATATTGAAAAGCTCATTAAGTCAAAAAGCTATCGCACAGTATTTATTAATCCTGAACAAATCAATCGCTATCGGCAAGAGTTTTATCAAGTCACGCAAGCGATTGCAGGGGCGAACTCACTACATAAACGTGCCGCATCTGATATCACTAATGTTGAAGCACTATTACAGCTAGGGGACAATACCAACCCAGATGCCAATGACCAACATATTGTCAAAGTCGTCGATTGGTTGTTGCAATATGCCTTTGAGCAGCGCGCCAGTGATATCCATTTAGAGCCACGTCGTGAGACGGGCAAGGTGCGTTTTCGCATTGATGGGGTGCTGCATAGTGTTTATGAGATGCCACTCGCTATTATAGTGGCGGTAACGGCACGTATTAAAATCTTGGGACGGCTCAATGTCGCAGAAAAACGCAAACCACAAGACGGGCGACTAAAAACACGTACACCAAAAGGCTTAGAGACGGAGCTGCGTTTATCCACGATGCCGACTGCCTTTGGTGAAAAGCTCGTCATGCGCGTATTTGACCCAGAAGTTCTGGTGCGCTCATTTGCTCAGCTTGGTCTGTCGGGTAAGCAGCTTGAGACGTGGCATGAGCTGACCGCGCATCCAAATGGCATTATATTGGTTACCGGTCCGACAGGTTCGGGTAAAACGACCACTTTATATAGTACGCTCAAGCAGCTCGCCACTGAGCAAGTCAATGTCTGTACTATTGAGGATCCGATTGAGATGATTGAGCCGGCTTTTAACCAAATGCAGGTCAATCCAGGGGTTGATTTACATTTCGCTGATGGTATTCGCTCTTTAATGCGTCAAGACCCTGATATTATTATGGTTGGTGAGATTCGTGATGCTGAGACCGCCAATATGGCAGTCCAAGCGTCTTTGACAGGGCATTTGGTGCTCTCAACCTTGCATACCAATGATGCACCAAGCTCAATTACTCGACTGCACGATTTGGGTATTCAGCCTTTTTTGACGTCAGCAACGATATTGGGCATCATGGCACAGCGTCTGTTACGGACATTATGTCCACATTGTAAGCAAGCCGTAGATGTTACAGCAGATAGTGAGATTGCTATTCAATGGCAGGAGTTGGTTCAGCCATGGCGCGCCCCAGTGCCAGCACAAGTTTATAAAGCGCAGGGTTGTGAACACTGTCGCCATACCGGTTATCAAGGTCGTATTGGTCTTTATGAGATTATGCCATTATCGAATGAGTTGAAAAAACTGGTCGCTGCTGATGCCAATCTGGATGTATTAAAGCAGCAAGCATACCGTGAAGGCGTACAGCCATTACGCCTATCGGGTGCGAAGCGTATTAGTGAAGGGGTAACGACCATGGAAGAGGTGATGCGCGTGGTACCTTTGCATTAGTAGAGAGCCGCTATATTAAAAGATGCCATTGCATTAAAAGTAAGTTTGTTAAGCAGTGCTTGAAAAGTGCCCGCTTCAAAACAATAAATACCATACAAATTGAAATTTTTATCCCAATAATTTTTAAAAATGACTATAACGAGATTGTTTATGTTTACCGATAGCCACTGCCATCTTAACCGTTTAGATTTGACCAAATACGATGGTCAATTGTCTGGCGCAATTGCCGCGATGAAAGAAGCCAATGTCACGCGCGCGATGGCAATTATGTGTGATTTTGCTGAATATGATGAGATTGCCAATATCGTCAGCACCTACGGCGATGAAACGCTCAATCTTGGCATGAGCGTTGGTATTCATCCTTGTGAAGATATCAGCGTTTTACAATCTGCAACCGTTGAACGTTTGATAGAAACGGCTAGCGCTGACCATGTGTGGGCAATAGGGGAGACGGGACTTGATTATTACTGGTCGACAGAAAATAAAAAAGCGCAACAAGCCAGCCTTGCCCGTCATATTCATGCCAGCCAAAGCCTAAAAAAACCGCTTGTCATCCATATGCGTGATGCTAAAGAAGATACGATTGATATTTTAAAAGCAGAAGGTGCTGAGCATGGCATTATTCATTGTTTCACCGAAGATTGGGAAACCGCAAAACATGCCTTAGACTTAGGGTTTTACATCTCATTTTCAGGCATTGTCAGCTTTAAAAGCGCGCAAAATATCAAAGATGCGGCAAAAAATATGCCAAGAGACAGGATATTGATCGAAACGGATAGCCCTTATCTAGCGCCTGTCCCCAAACGTGGTCGCCCGAATGAACCAGCTTACGTGCCTTATGTCGCCAGTTGTATTGCAGAGATGTATGATTGCAGTAGCGAAGAGGTCGGTGCACTGACTGCAAAAAACTTTGAGAATTTACTAGCACAGTATCATTAAAATGGTTATGCTATGACCACTCAGTCATTTCTTGCAAGTGGCAGCTGTTTTATGCATGCCGCCTTGCAGCGTTAAATATAAGTACATGATTATAAATGATTATTTAGCAAACATACGCATATTTCTTTATTGTGTTCGTCGCGCAGTCTTTGAAGTATTTGATACTCCGAATGCCGATATGCCAATACGAACTGTGGTCATATGCATGATATTGTCAAGTTTTAGGAGAAGTTATGAGTCGTCAGCATCAATTCAAGGTACGAGAAGAGAATATCTTAGCAATGGCAGAGCAATTGCTACTTGAGTCAGGCGATGGCGACATCACTTTAGACAGCTTGGCAGACCAGCTTGATTTGGCTAAAGGCACATTGTATAAGCATTTCTCTAGTAAAGATGAGCTCTATCTGCGTATTATCATTCGTTATGAAGAGCAGCTGTTTGAGATTAATCGTATTGACGATTGCCCATCAGCAGGCGTCGCTCGTATGATTTTCCAGCAATTATTTAATCCACAAAAAGCCATGCTACTCAATCAAATCGAAGAGCGTTTGGCGGCATCAGTGACAGGTCTTAACCGCTTATTTGGTGAGCTGTATGATATTCGCCGTCAGCGCATGAAGCGCTTGATTGATATCATCAGTGCTTATCTAAAGGATGAGCACAGTAGCTTAAGCACGCGTGATTATCTATCGTCTATCTGGGCAATGGGTCAGGGCGGTGCAGGGCTGTTGAACTCAAGTTTTTATCAGCGTTATTTGGGACGCCGCGACACTCTGCGTTATGCCTTTGTCCAACAAATGCTAGAGCTGCCAAGCCATTACCCGGCGGCTGAGGATGAAGTGATGGATGAGGACATGCAGGAATTGGTCGAACAGATTGATACTGAGTCAGAGGAACATCGCAACACCAATTATTAGGTTTTTACTGTAACGTGAAAACCATGAGTCGTTATTTTATAAAAATCTGTGTTGTTATATGCTATATAGCAGCACATTAACCTTTACTTGATATGATCAATCCTCTCTCCCGTTTTATATCTCACCCAATATAACGTCATTTTTAAAAGAATGACGCCATCCTAGATGACCTCTGTATGTCAAAACTCTCATCATCAATGACACATCATCACACCCAAGCTGGCTTTACACTGGTTGAAATTGTTGTCGTCGTCGTTATTTTGTCTATATTCGCTGGCATGATGAGTTTGTCAGTAGGTAGTAGTGAATCGCGTAAAAATCGTGCTTTTTATGAGCATCTGACGGATTCATTAAGCTATGTTAGGCTGTTATCGGCTGAACGTATGCAGCCGATGGGTTTGAGTCTGCAAGCCAATAAGCAAGGTCAAATTACCCCTGTGATTGTCACTCTATCTAATCCTTATGTGGCTTATCAAACTGATACCTCGGCGTCGTCTAGTGGAGACAGTACGCCTAAGAATTCAATGGAGCTATCTGCCGATTTATCCAGTATGTCTAGTGGGATTAAAGATAAATTACCAACACCAAGCTGGGAGCTTGAGTCCGAAGTCACTTTGCCTGAGCTGCCTGCTGGGGTGAGCTTAGCCATACAAAGCCTAGATGCTGGTAATATGTCAAATAGAGGACAAATCCAAGCACTGCAACCTTGGTTTACAGATCAAACAGTGCCGCAAGTATTATGGTTTGGTACAGGGCAAGCAGCACCGGTGACCATTGAAGTACGCCATAATTCGCGTCTGGTAGGTGAGGTCATTACGATTATGCCCGATGGCAGTGTGTCGATAGGTCAAGGGCAATAACCGATGATAAATAATGACAGAGCCAAACCTAACGACATAAACCGAAAGCCAATCCTATCAAAGCTTGAGAGCGGATTTACCTTGATTGAGGTGATGGTTGCTCTAGCGATTTTAGCGGTTGTGGCAGTGGCTGCGAGCCGTGCCAGTAGTGCTTATTTAAGCTCGGTCGATGTATTACGGACACGTACGCTTGCACATTTTGTTGCCCAAAATGCTGCTGCTGACTTACGTATTCAAGACACCTGGCTAACTGCTAATAGTACCCAAACAATCAATACCCAAGGACGCGACTGGCAAATTACGATGACTGTGAGTCAGGATATAACGCCAGCATTAAAAAAAGTGAATATCGCCGTTGCGCCTATCATAGATGGTCAGACGCGTACCGCAGTCAATGATATCAATGTGATATTGAGCAACTCAAAGCAAGATATAGGTAGTTTGGACTTGACTGGCTCAAACCCAAATGGAGGTAGTCTGTGAAATCGCAGCATGGATTTACCTTACTTGAGCTTATGGTTGCTATGGCAATATTTGCAATGCTAGCAGTGGCAGGCTGGCAGGTGTTTGATAGCGTCAATCGTGCTCGAGAACGTGCCCAGTTCCATGCAGATAATTTAGCCGTTTTGCAATATGCTTATCTGCAGCTACAGCAAGATATGGGGCAAATCATTCCTTATCAAGCAGTAAATACTCAAAGTGCCAGTGCTTCAAATGTTGATAATGCAAATAATAGCAATCAAGAAAATGCACTACAGCCTGCGCCTGAACCTTTTATGAATCTGGATAGGGCACGTGTCAGCTTTGTCCGTTTTGCTGATCCTGATCCTCGATACCAAAGCAGTCCTAGTATGCAGCGCGTCGAATATATTTTTGCTGATGAGCGTTTGATTCGCCGTCAATATGCGAGTGTAGGTGGCAGTGATAGCATCAGCTTGGACAGTGTATTACTTGAAGGGGTGACAGCAGGGCAATGGCAAGCGTATTTGCCAGAAATGAGTACAAAGTTTCCCAATGAAGACAGTAATAGTAACAATGCCAGCTTGAATAGCCAATTTGGACAAGGGGCGGCGTCAACCACTGCTCAGCCTGAGAGTGTGCTGCTACCGAAAGGAGTTGCTATCACTTTCACTTATCAAGATATGCCGATTACCTGGCAGTGGGCGCTTGCTCCGCAGCCAATACCAAATAATAGTGCCAATAAAAAGAATACTCCTGATAATTCTAACGGCAACGGCAACGGCAACGGCAACGGCAACGGCAATAGTAACAATGATGCAGCCAATGGCAATGTAGATAATAATTCAGGGAATGGAATTTAATATATGCCAAGCATGCCAGTTATGCCCATGAAAGTCGACTCTCAGCGTGGTGTCGCGCTACTCACCATTTTATTACTAGTGGTTAGTATTACGGTGGTTGCAGGGGCGATGCTTGCCAGCCAAAAAATTGCGATTAGACGCAGCGGTTTGTTGTTTGATCAAAACCAGCTCTTACAAGATATCGATGCCGGTCAGCAACTAGCGGTTACGATGATTCGTGCCGATGCTAATCTAAATGACACTGATAGTACGCAAGATATCTGGGCAAAGCCTGTACCCCCTTATACCTTGGGCACACATAGTATTGGCATTGAAATACGTGATGAAGCCAGTCGCTTTAATATCAATAATTTATATCAAAACGGCGCAGTTGATAGTAATGCTTTGGCAGTGTTTCAACGGCTATTAACCCAATTGAATTTGGCGCCAGATATTGCTATTGCTGTTCTTGATTATCAAGATGCAGACAGTGAGGTTTATCAAGATGGCGGCGATGAAAGTACGGTTTATAACCAGCAGTCTAATAGCTTAGTGGATAACGATTTACCCAATCAACGATTGGTCAATATTGATCAGCTGCAAAATGTGAAAGGCATCAATGCGGAAGTATTGGCAGTGCTACGACCTTACATCACAGTAGTGCCACATTATTTACCTATTAATATGAATACAGCCAGTCCGGTGATACTTGCTGCTCTAATCGACGGCGCGACTAGCCAGCAAATGCAAACCATCGTTGACCTGCGGGAAAAGCAAGTAGTCGAGTCTATTGATGAGATATGGCAGTTGCCAATATTAAGCAGTTTGGATAATAAGCAACGAAAAGCACTAGCGCCACTCCTGGCAGTTGATAGCCAAGCTTTTACGGCACTTATCACTGCTACGGATAATGCAACCGTTAGTCAGGTAAGACAACGCTATGCAACCATCATGATTAGCAAGACTGCTACTGATGTTATGGCAAATAGCAATAACAGCGATAATGCTAATAGCAATAATAAAAACGCTGATAACAAAAAGCCCAAAGAGGTTCGCGTGGTGACGCAACGACTTTGGGCATTTCGACCGAATTTTTGATGATTATCACTAAACGATAATCATCAAAAACAACCAAATATATGTCTTATTAATCACTTAAATGAGTTTCTTCAGTAGATTTCCAATTATAAGCGCCATAAAACAACATCTGTGCTTGGCGCGTACAATTATGTAGCATCAGCTGCTTTCGTTGTTCAATTTCAGCCAAGTCGACTTCATCATCATGATCTTCAGTATAAGTCAGCTCTAGCCAATCAATAATCCAAGAAAAAAACATATTGACCCCAGCCTCAGCCAGCAGTCTACGATCATAAGTATTAATGTGGGTAAAAGCAGGTTGTAAGGCCAAATCGTCTGCTAAGCTTCCCCCATGCTGTTTGATAAGCTCATTGATGGCTTTACGGACGGCGTCCGAGCCACCATAGCGCTCACTGACCAAAAACTGCCAATAGTAGGGTTGCTCACTGACCATATGCAAGAATAGCTGAATACTTTTGGCGATTTGACGCTCAAAGCTGCGTTTACGTCCAATATGCAAACTCTCACTCAAAGTGGCTAATGTACCACCTAACTCTTCAATCACCAAAGCGCGACCGAGCGATTCCATATCATCAAAATGGCGATAAAATGCGGTCGGCACGACACCAACCTCGCGCGTGACTTGTCTAAGGCTAATAGAGCTAAAAGATTGTCCTGTCATACATAAATCGAGCACTGCATTAAAAAAGGCGTGCCGAGTTTGAAGTTTTTTTTGTTCGCGACTGCTCATAATATTTCAAAATTAACTGATAGATGTCTATCATACTCATTTCATTGCAAAAATACGAATGAAATACGCTTAAATGTAGCTTTTAAACAACAGTCCCCCAATGTCCCTGTAGCTCTTGAGCCAATCGATAAGCTTCATGGTCATTCATACCGGTTATAAAATCTAAGACATTGAGCATATTTTGATAAATATTATCTGTTAAAACACGGTGATGCTCATCAAGATGGGGCTTTAGCAACAGGAGCAAACGCTGTTGTTCAAAGGACATCGGTGTGCTTGTCTGATTTGTCCAAGCTAACGGCATAAAAGCATCCAACAGGCGATGCAGACATTGATTGGCCATTAGCTCCATGCGCACTTTACTTGGGTGGTTGAAGATTTTTTCACGTGCTAACTCTTTGGCTTGGGTAATACCATGCTGAACGGTCGCATCACAATGGGTAAATAGACTGCCTTGCAGTGTACCCGCTAGCATCGCATCACTATTATCAACAAATGCATCGGTGACGGTATTGACCAATCGCATCATTGCCCGTGCACGTAGTGATGCCAGATGCTGCCTGACGGACATATGTGTAGGCAGGCTGATAGTGCTAGGACGCTCGCCAATCAGCTCATAGAAGATAGCAGCCACCTCATTGTAGGTAAGCATATTTAGATTGATACCATCTTCTAAGTCTATCAGCGCATAACAAATATCGTCAGCAGCTTCTAACAAATAGGCGAGGGGATGGCGAGCATAACCGTCATGCTGCTCTGAGCGAGGTAGATTCAAGCATGCTGCTAACTCGTCTAACTGTGCGGATTCACTATAAAAGCAGCCAAATTTCTGTGCCTTAGCTGATATCCTGCTGTGCGGAGTACTTTGATGACTGCTTTGAGTGTCATTATTACTATGCGTCGCAAGCCAAGGATATTTCATAAACGCGCCTAGCGTGGCACAAGTCAAGCGCATACCACCTGCATCAGGGTGATGCTCATTACAAATAAGTATACGAAATCCTTGAGCATTACCTTCATAAGCCAGCAAGTCTAATTGCTCATTATTATTCAGATTTTGCAAAATAGCCTGACGGTCAGGATGCATAAACCAATCGCGAATGGCGTATTCTCCTGCATGACCAAAAGGCGGATTACCAATATCATGAGCGAGGCACGCCGCTTGTATAATCACACCCACATCAGCTGGCGTGACACCATCAGGTAAACCACCTTCTAGTTTGTCATGTAGCTTCTCGGCTGCCATGATGCCTAAAGAGCGCCCAATGCAAGAAACCTCTAGTGAATGTGTAAGTCGGGTATGAATGCCCAATTGATTGGTCAATGGATGGACTTGGGTCTTTTGATTGAGTTGACGAAAGGAATGCGAAAACACCAATCTGTCATAGTCTTTATGAAAAGAAGAGCGCGCAGTATCTTGAGCAGGGGCTTTTTTATGACTACCTAAACGCTGGGCACTAAATAGTTTTGCCCAATGTCTACGGCTATTAAGTGGTTTATTGATAGGAGCGATCATAGTGCATAATCCTTTATTCTTATTATTTAACGGCTGTCGCTCCCAGTATAATAAAAAAAGCCAACATCAAGGCTGGCTTTTGGTTGTTCTATGCTAAGACTGTGTAAACATGCTGTCTAGTATTAAAGATTAAGCATTAAACATTAAAACGGAAATGCATCACATCGCCATCTTGTACGATATAAGTCTTGCCTTCTAAGCGTGATTTACCGGCAGCAGCAGCACCTTTTTCACCGTTGTGTTCGATAAAGTCGTCATAAGCAATCACTTCAGCACGAATAAAGCCACGCTCAAAGTCAGTATGAATCACGCCAGCTGCTTGAGGAGCGGTTGCACCAACAGCGACTGTCCATGCACGCACTTCTTTTACACCCGCGGTAAAGTAAGTCTGCATATCAAGCAAATCATAACCACCGCGAATCACTTGGTCAAGACCGGCCTCGAGCATGTCCATCTCAGCCAAGAAGTCTTTTTTATCATCTTCATCAAGCTGGGCAATTTCAGATTCGATTTGGTTACACAATGCGATAACGATAGAATCTTCGCCAGTGGCATAGTTGCGTACGGCATCAAGATATGGATTATTCTCAAAGCCATCTTCGCTCACGTTAGCGATATACATGGTAGGCTTCAGAGTAATTAAACCATAACTTCTGATTAATTTTTTCTCATCAGCATCAAGATTGGCGGCGCGTGCGGCTTGACCTTCTGCTAATAACGGTTCAATTTTTTTGAAGATATCAAGCATAGCGCCAGCGTCTTTATCACCGCCTTTGGCTTTTTTGGTCAAGTTAAAGATCGCGCGCTCAACCGCTTCTAAATCGGCTAATGCCAATTCAGTATTGATGGTCTCGATGTCGTCGATAGGGCTAACGCGACCATCAACGTGTACGACGTTGTCATCATCAAAACAGCGTACCACGTGAGCAATCGCATCGGTCTCACGGATATTGGCTAAGAATTGGTTGCCCATGCCTTCGCCTTTTGACGCACCAGCGACCAAACCTGCGATATCAACAAATTCCATCGTCGTTGGTAGTACGCGCTCAGGGTTAACGATATCAGCCAGTTTCTTTAGGCGTGGGTCAGGCACTGGAACGATACCCGTATTGGGATCTTTGGTACAAAATGGAAAGTTTTCAGCGGCGATACCCGCTTTGGTCAAGGCGTTAAACAGGGTGGATTTACCCACGTTTGGTAGACCGACGATGCCGCAATTAAAACCCATAACATGCTCTCAATATATTGATAATATCAGTTGATATAAGACTTAGTAAAATAGTAAATCAAAATTGGGCGTATTGTAGCAAATTTAACCGAATATGGGTGAGGTTGTTATACTGGTTAATTGGAATTTCATCGAGCAGTATTAGCTGCCTTTTTGGTGCTCATTATTATGCTAAGCTACTGTAGTTGAAGCACTTCAAAATAGACAACGATAGGGTGCTTTTGTTGCCAGAATAGCATTCATTAACTTCTATTTCTCTCTTTAGACATTTAGACTCCTGATGGTTTTTATACGTGAATAGTCTAAGTCGCTGAAAGCAATAGATTTCTACTGTTTTTGTGAGAGCGGATAATAACTGATTCGATAAGCTTGGGGCGTTATTCCACATTCAATCCATTTCTTTTTATAAAGCGGTTTTAAATCACTTTACTTATCTAGCATAGACCTTAGAATAAATGAATAAACCATTAAAAATAGGAGCACTTTAAGGTGCGATTGACCAATTACAGTGATTATGCACTGCGCTCATTAATATATTTGGCAACTAAGCCCGAGCCGACGCTATTGGCAAATATCAGTGATATTGCCAATAGTTATCATATATCTAAAAGTCATTTGACCAAGATTATCCAGCAGCTCGGACAGCTTGGTTATATCGATAGTGTGCGCGGTAAGAATGGCGGTATTCGCTTAGCGCACGCGCCAAAAGACATTAATTTGGGTGAATTGATTAAAAAGATAGAGCCGGATTTTGCTTTGGTTGAGTGCTTTTCTACAAACTCATCGGACAGCTCGATCGCTGATATTAATAGTGCTGTAATAAATGATGAAAAGAACGCTAGCGTCAACGATATGTCATTAAAACTGATTGATGAAACTGTAAGTCACATAGCTTCAGGCTGTATTATCAGTCCGGTCTGTCAGCTAAAACAGGTGCTTGCTGAAGCGTTGACAGCATTTATTGCCGTGCTTGAACGTTATACATTGGCAGACATTATCGAGAATAAGGATGAGCTTGCAGCGTTATTATCATAATTTTCATAACATATTTTCTCTATTTTGAAAGACAATTTAAATAAGACAGGATGTTGTGATCTACTTAGCATCATTGTTAATTTACGATTAATATTATGCTGTTCTAGTGAAAACTATTTAAATTAACTTCAAGATTATTAAAGAGTCATATTATAAAATGCGTTTGCAAAATGAGCGCATCAGCTGTTATGGCAGTTATGTTATTAACAGGTTGCTCAAGTTTAGATATGGTTAGCAACGCCACTCAAGACAGTACCATATAAGTTACCCGACGTTGCAAACAGGGTTTCGCAATAAAAAAGGCTACCTATTTTAGTAGCCTTTTTTATCGTTTATCCAATCAACCATTACGCGTTTTCAAGCTTAGGTCGTGCTTTTGCAATCGCTTTTAATAATGCTTTCTCAAACTCACCGTTTTTAAACTTTACTAAATAAGAATGTGCTGCGCAAAAGTTGCGTACATCGCGCCAGTCATCTGCCAAGTTACTTGCCCAATCACAATACTCTTTGCCAGCATTCGGCTCATTCTTTAGTGCTTTTTTGGTAGTAGGATGTAGCAATAATTCAGGTAACACCGCTTCTAATAGCTTTGTCGGCGGACTCATAAAAGTATCATCGACGTGTAAGCTTTTGCTAGCAGGATGGAATGCCAGCAGCGAGCCTGCATGAATCATCTCATTAGGTGCGATATAGTGAACCCCTTGTGACAATGAGAATTTAAGCTCAGGATAACGCTCAGCGACCACATCACTTTCGACCAAATCGTCTGCCCATTGCACTTCAGGTACTTTTTTATGATGCCGACTACTGCCATAAAAAGTCGCTTGCGGAAAGTCTTTTGCCATTTGCGCGCAATGGACAGTATGAAAGGGGTGCAAATTAAGTACCGCTTCGACATCTTGCCCATTATTAGTCAGTGCCATCACTTGCGCTCGCACGTCATCAGTCAAGGTGTAGCTGTCTAAAAAAACAAATCGTCCAGAGGCAAGCTTAACCAATGAGCATTGTGTACCGATATTCAGCACACCGCCTAAACGAAACGTACCACGAATGTTCCAAAATCCTGCACCCAAATCTATGATTTTATCGCTCATTAATACTCGTCCTTATGGTTTATTTTTTTAACTATTTTAGTGGTTATACGGCTGCTGATATATAAACGCTTATGCCTATGCCTATGCCTATGCCTATGTATAGGTATACAAAGTTTGCCATAAAAAAGATAGCAGGATGTGTATCAATATACGAATGTAGAAATGTATTGATTTGATGTTGTGTTGGCACCGGATCGAAAGTTTGAGTTGTTTATTCTGCTAACAATTTGGTAAGTAATTCATCTATTTCCACTTTAAACTCTTTATCTTCGATTTTATTGGCGGTAATTTTTGCGTTCTGCAGGCTGGTAATTGCAGCTTCTTTTTGCCCCAATTCAACTTGGATAACTGCCATAGAAAATGCAATGGATGACAGATGGTCTTTTGAGTTGATGGCTTTGGCTTTTTCAAGCGCCTTATCATAAATGACCAACGCTTCATCTAACTCTGCAGTGAAGTCGGCTAGCGTTTCCCATTGCTCTGGATGGTCTTTGTCGGTATTTTCATTATCGACACAAATCGCTTTTAACTCGCTATATAGCCAATTAAAGGCTTCTTGATGTCCTTTTCTATCGGCTTCTAGTAGCTTTTCAGCCAAGGTATAAACGGACTTGTATATTTTGGTGTTAATCATGACTTACATCCTTTTTAAAATTAAGCATAGCGTTTTAGGCAACATATGGCTGAAATTACGGGTAACACTGTAGGTAAAATACGGAAAAATCGTTATTTTAACATCATTTGTGTTACTGCTGAACGCCATACATTGGAAGGGACTGTAAAATAGCACCCTACCTACGCTGACTCAAGAGACGATTGAGTTTATCCACGGTTTATTATTGAGCGCTTTATAAGCCCTTTTTATAGTTATAGGCTTATATTTGCAGGCTACTGCCATTATGGTGTTGAATGCTGTTTTGTAACATAGCGCAACCTGTGTTTGTTATGTGCTGTGATAAAATGCAACTTAACTTCTTTGATAATTATTGGCTTTGGAACTCAGCTGTTTTAGTGAATAAGACTTTAATGGAAAATACTGTGATTAAAATTGCCTTCATTAATTTTTTTGATGTTAAGTCATGATTTTTACAGTTATTAGATATTTTGTGTACGATTGCCATATTTCTATCACCCACGCCCAATTAGCCTAAGCTAAATGAGCCTTTTTATAGTCAGTACTCTTTTGAATAATCATATAAATAACAACACTACAAAGATACCCTTTGATTCGCCTTCATGGGTGCTGAAGTTAACTATCGGTCTGATTGGGATGTTCGCCTTTTTGCAGGTGTATTCTATTCAAGCGGTATTACCAGTATTGATGGTAGATTTTTCAGCGACTGAAGTGCAGGCAGGGATGGTTGTTGGCGCAACAGTGATGGCGATTGCCATTATGTCACCGTTTTTAGGGATGCTATCTGATGCGGTCGGGCGCAAATCTTTTATCGTTGGGGCATTGTTGTTTTTAGCGATACCTACTGCTTTAATCGCCCAAAGTCCTAGTATTGGCTGGCTTGGTATGTGGCGCTTTATGCAAGGATTGTCTGTCCCAGGCATTACGGTTGTGACCATTGCCTATATCGGTGAGGAGTTCGAGGGGCGAGCTGTCACAGAGCTGATGTCATTCTATGTCTCAGGCTCGGTACTTGGCGGCTTTATGGGGCGGTTCTTACTGGGGCATCTGCACGAGTTTATTGGCTGGCGTGCAGGCTATTATGTGATGGCAGCGATGACGCTTATCGGTGCACTATGGGTTGGCAAGATGTTGCCATCGTCGCGGCATTTTGTAGCCAATCCAAATTTTCGCTCAGCGATGCAGACGCTTGGTGAGCATTTGACCAATCGTTATGTGGTAACCGCATGTTTGCTCGGTGCTTGTGTGCTTTTTTCGCTCGTTGGTTGCTTTACCTTTATCAATCTACATCTTGCTGGCACGCCTTATGAGCTTAGCACTGGCGCGCTTGCCAATATTTTTGCGGTGTATTTAATCGGAGTGATTATCACGCCATTGTCGACGACATTATTACGTCGATTTGGGGCAGCACGCACTGTTCGAGTGGCAGTAATTTTTTCGATGCTTGGTGCGTTATTAACGCTGGTCACGCCATTATGGGGCATTATTATTGGGCTTGCCATTATGTCGTCAGGCGTTTTTGTTACCCAAGCAGCAACCATTAGCTATATCGCCGTCAATGTCAAAAACGGACGTTCATTAGCCTCAGGTTTATATTACATGGCTTATTATGCGGGCGGCACGATGGGCGCATGGCTGTGCGGTATCGTTTATGCACGTGGACAATGGTCATTAACCGTTTGGCTATTACTATTTGTACAAGTATTGGCACTTTTGGTCGCAAGTTTTGGCATGATAAAAACAAAACCGCGTCCTGCTTAATGCCAGACAAGCTAACACCAGACAAACCAACATAAGAGATAAAATAAGCTATCACAAGCTAAGCAATCGAGAAACGATTATTTTCGAACAATGAGTATTGTGCCACTTATGTGTCATGCCTTTACATGACGCTGGTTTTTTCTTACTATCAAGAGGTTATTGATAAAAACATCACTATGTAATCACGACTGATATCCAATCAATTGGTTTTTATCTGCACTCAAAAATACTATAAACAAGGACGTCAAACTTATGTCAAATATCTATCACAGTGCGCCATCCGCCTATGATTTTCCGCTATTGGTTAAGCAGTTATTAAACCGCGCCAAAACCGTATCACAAGATCAAGAAATCGTTTATGCAGATAAAAAACGTTTTACTTATAAAGACTTATTTAACCGTATCAATCGTTTGGCGAATGTTTTAGACGGCTTAAATCTGGATGCTGGTGATGTGGTCGCTGTGATGGATTGGGACAGTCATCGCTATCTTGAATCCTACTTTGCGGTGCCGATGTCAGAGTATATTTTGCAAACGGTCAATATTCGTCTATCACCTGACAAAATCCTTTATACCATTAATCATGCGAAACCAAAGGTGCTGCTACTCAACTCTGAATTTGCGCCGTTGGTCAAAGATTATCAGTTTGAAAACTCCAGCATTGAGCATATTATTTGGTTAGATGATAATGGTGTGACCTCTGAAGGCGTATTCGGGGGTAACCAGAACCGTGTCAAAGGTGAATATGAGGCGCTACTTGATGCTGCTGATGACCATTTTGATTTCCCAGATTTTGATGAAAATACCATTGCTACAACTTTTTATACCTCAGGTACGACAGGTGATCCGAAAGGCGTGTTCTTTAGCCATCGTCAGTTAGTACTGCATACTCTGACGGAAGCAGCGTCGATTGGTATGTTGCCAAATAAACAAGGCGTCAGCTATGGTGATGTCTATATGCCAATGACCCCGATGTTCCATGTCCATGCGTGGGGCTTTCCGTTTACAGCTACTATGACAGGTCTAAAGCAAGTATATCCTGGTCGTTATGCACCCGATTTGTTGATGGATTTGATTATCAATGAAAAGGTCAGCATCACCCACTGTGTACCGACAATTTTGCAAATGGTACTCAAAGAAGCGCAAGACCGCGGTGCCAGCTTTAATGGTCTAAAAATGATTATTGGTGGTTCACGATTGACAGAAGGCTTGGCAAAAGCGGCGATGGATCAGGGTATTGAAGTTTATACCGGTTATGGCATGTCGGAGACCGCACCTCTAATCAGTCTGACTGACTTTAGCCTCAATGAGCCCCAGCTGAGTGAAGAAGAGGATATTGCTCGCCGCTGTATGACGGGTAAGCCTGTACTTATGGTTGATGCTCAAGTATGGGGAGAGAACAATCAGCCAGTTGGTACAGGTCAGGACAATACTGGCGAGCTGGTATTACGCGCACCGTGGTTGACCCAAAGCTATTTAAAAAATGATGACGCTGGCAAAGAGCTGTGGGAAAACGGCTACATGCATACCCAAGACATCGCTTATATACGACCTGATGGCTATATCAAAATCACCGATCGCTTAAAAGATGTGATTAAGTCAGGTGGCGAGTGGATATCTTCACTAGAGATTGAGACGATTCTATCGCTACATCCTTCGGTGGCGGATGTGTCTGTGATTGGGGTACGTGATAAGCAATGGGGCGAACGTCCATTAGCATTAGTAGTACTCAAACCAAATTGCCAAGATACCAAAGTCGATGACATCAAAGCGCTGGCAGAGCAGGCAGTGGCCCGTGGTATCATTCCAAAATACGGTATACCTAGTCAGTTTAAGTTTGTCGATGAACTACCAAAGACCTCTGTTGGTAAACACGATAAAAAAGTGATGCGTAAGATGTATGCCAATCAGAGCGAGGTATAGTTTTTTTGAACTAACTCAACTATTCAGCAGATAACAGGCTTAATAGTTGACCTTTATGATTGGCTCTGCTACATTTTAAACCGATACACACTAAATCGATACATAGTGTATCGGTTTTTTTGATTTAGTAAGGATAGCTGGCCGGGATAGCCAGTCTTATATTATGATATTATCGGACAAATCATATCGCATTACCCATCATTTATGCTAAGGACAGCTATTATGAGCGCGCAAACCGCCACTGCAGTGACCAATCAAACGTCAGCCCCAACATTTCAAGCACTAAATACGACTCAAACCTTTGCTGAGATTTATCAGTCTTCTATTGAAAATAAAGAAGAGTTTTGGGCTGAGCAAGCCAAGCGTATTTATTGGCATAAAGAGCCTGAGCAAATCCTTGATGATAGTAATTTGCCATTTGCTAAATGGTATGTCGGCGGCGAGACCAATCTTTGCTATAACTGTGTCGATCGTCATCTTGCAGAACGTGCAGAACAGGATGCTTTTATTTGGCTGTCATCAGAGATTAATCAAGAACTCGTAGAAACCTATCCTGCTGTAGTCGATGCTTTTAAAGACTTGGGTAATAACGTTGAATTTTATACCGACTACACCAAGCGCCGCCTGACTTATAACGACCTTTATAAAGAAGTGAATTATTTTGCCGATGTATTAAAGCGTTACGGTATTGAGAAGGGCGATCGTGTCATCATTTATATGCCGATGATTTTAGAGGCCGCTTATGCAATGCTCGCCTGTGCGCGTATCGGTGCAGTGCATTCGGTGGTATTTGGTGGCTTTGCTGCCCATAATTTAGCCATTCGTATGGATGATGCTGAAGCAAAAATGGTCATCACAGTGGATGCAGGTTTGCGTGGTGGTAAAGTTGTCAACTATAAAAACCTTGTCAATCAAGGTATCGAGCAGGCAACCACCAAGCCTGATCATGTAGTAGTGGTCAATCGTGGTATTTTGCCGTTTGACGTAAAAGAGCTAGATGTGGATTATGCCACTGAACGCCGTATCAGCTGTGAAGCCAATGCTATCGTCGAGCCTGTATGGCTTGAGTCTAATACGCCATCGTATCTGCTTTATACCTCTGGTACGACGGGCACACCAAAAGGCGTGCAACGTGATACCGGTGGTCATGCAGTAGCACTGACCACATCGATGGACTATATCTACGACGGTAAGGCAGGCGAGACGTTTTGGGCGATATCTGATATCGGTTGGGCCGTTGGGCATTCTTATACCATCTATGCGCCATTGCTTGCTGGCATGACCAGTGTTATGTATGAAGGCTTACCGCATCTGCCAAATCCTGGTATCTGGTGGCGAATTGTGGAAGCCAACAAGGTCAATATTTTGTTTACTGCACCGACTGGTGTACGTATGCTGAAAAAGCAAGATGAGACATGGATGACGCGCTATGATGTCTCAAGCGTCAAATCCTTCTTTTTGGCAGGTGAGCCACTAGATGAGTCTACTGCCAGCTGGCTGACCAAGCATTTGGGCGTACCGATTTTAGACCATTATTGGCAGACAGAATCGGGTTGGCCTATTCTGAGTAATACTCCTAGGTTCGCTGATAAACCGCACAAACAAGGCTCACCTGGCTATCCTATGTATGGCTACGATGCGCAGATCATCAATGAAGAAACTGGCGAGCCGTGTAAAGCAGGCGAAAAAGGTTTACTCGCGATTCGCGCGCCCTTACCACCGGGTTGTTTGACCACAGTTTGGGGTAATGATAAACGCTTTATTGACAGCTACTTTAGCTTAGCGGATAGCAATCAATATTCGACATCGGACTATGCAGTCGTTGACGAAGACGGCTATTTTCATATTCTCGGTCGTACCGATGATGTCATTAATGTCGCCGGTCATAGACTGGGCACCCAAGAGATTGAAGAGGCGATTAGTATGCATGCAGAGGTCGCAGAGTGTGCGGTCGTGGGTATTCAAGATGAACTAAAAGGCGAGCTGCCGATTGCTTTTTGTGTGTTAAAAGATCATGAACTGGTGGCAACGACTGAAAACCGCTTTCGCCTTGAGCAGCAAGTGATAGGCGCGGTCGTCAAATCTTTGGGTGGTATCGCACGACCTGCTGCGATTTATTTCCCGCAAGCATTACCAAAGACGCGCTCTGGTAAGATATTGCGCCGTGCTATTCGGGCGTTAGCAGAGGATAAACCCACTGGTGATATGTCTACCCTTGATAATCCAACGGCTATTGATGCGGTCAAGCAATCTATGAAAGATTACTAGGCGCATTTTCAGGCACGTTTTAAAATTACCTTTATCTAAAAAAGCTCATGAATGCTCATGGGCTTTTTTATTGTCGTTAATAGCTTATGGGTTATGGTAGATAAATCGGACATTAACGTTAACTTTACTAAAAGCAGCATAAAGAGCTTGACCCTAAAATTGTTTTATTGTTATAGTCAATAACGATACGAAATAAATCATTTTAAAATTATATGACAGAATGATAAGTTCTAAGTTTTTAAATTTAAAGTTTTAAAACTCAAAGTCTTCAAAATTCTAAGCCGTCACCTAATAGCGGTCTTATAAACAAGATAAGGATATCTTATGCACCACGTCAAGCAGCTCATTAATGGTCAATTTGTTGATTCTAATACTAGCGAATGGATTGATATTACCGATCCTGCCACTCAAGAAGTTATCGCCAAAGTCCCACAAACGACAGACGTTGAAATCAATCAAGCAGTCGCTGCCGCTCAAACGGCTTTTCAAACGTGGCGCAAAACACCAATTACTACGCGTGCCCGTATCTTTTTAAAGTATCAAGCACTGATTCGCGATCATATGGATGAATTAGCAGAGATCTTGACTGCAGAGCAGGGCAAGACTATTGCTGATGCGCGTGGTGATGTATTCCGAGGTTTAGAGGTAGTCGAGCATGCAGCAGGTATTGCAAACCTGCAGATTGGCGACTTCGTTGAAAACGTTGCCTCAGGCGTTGATACTTACAGTATTTGGCAGCCACTTGGTGTTTGTGCAGGCATTACGCCGTTCAACTTCCCAGCGATGATTCCACTGTGGATGTTTCCAATGGCGATTGCCACGGGTAATACTTTTATCTTAAAACCTTCTGAACAAGATCCGATGGTGACCATGCGTTTGGTTGAGCTTGCGGTTGAAGCGGGTGTACCTGAAGGCGTGCTAAACGTCGTACATGGCGGCAAAGCCACTGTCGATGCCATTTGTGATCATCCCGATATCAAAGCAGTTTCTTTTGTAGGTTCGACCAACGTTGGTAAACACGTTTATGAGCGTGCCAGTCAATCAGGTAAACGTGCTCAGTGTATGATGGGCGCAAAAAACCATGGCGTTATCCTGCCAGATGCCAATAAAGAGCAGACTCTTAATCAGCTAGCAGGTGCCGCATTTGGTGCTGCTGGTCAACGTTGTATGGCATTGTCTGTCGTTGTCCTTGTCGGTGCTGCTGGTGAGTGGATTGATGACATCAAGGCCAAAGCAGAAGGTTTAATCGTCTCAGCCGGTAAGCACGATAAAGATTTGGGTCCACTGATTTCTCCTGCAGCAAAAGCGCGTGTTGAGCATTTGATTGGTACTGGTGTAGAAGAGGGAGCCAGTCTATTGCTTGATGGTCGTGGTATTACGGTTGAAGGGTATGAGAAAGGCAACTTCGTTGGTCCAACTATCTTTGATAACGTCACAAGCGACATGCAAATTTACAAAGAAGAAATCTTTGGACCTGTACTGTGCATCATGCGTGCCAATAGCTTAGATGAGGCAATTGAGCTGCTCAATGCCAACCCGCATGGTAATGGTACCGCTATCTTTACTCAGTCAGGGGCTGCCGCGCATAAGTTCCAGCAAGATATCCAAGTCGGTCAAATCGGTATTAACTTGCCAATTCCTGTGCCACTACCGATGTTCTCGTTTTCAGGTTCACGTGCTAGTAAGCTTGGTGATTTAGGTCCTTATGGTAAGCAAGCGGTGCAATTTTATACCCAAACTAAAACCGTGACGGCGCGCTGGTTTGATGATGAAGCAAGTCGCGGCGTCAATACAACTATTTCAATTTAATAATCAATCCACTATATTTGCGGTCTAACGTCAATCTTGCTTAATAGATTTTTTGCTAGAAAAGTATGATTTTATGATTGTCGTTATACCGCTGCTATACTGTATAAAATACACGGTATGAATAATATTAAACTGATGATTTATTCAGTTCTCTCCACCATATTTGTTTTGCATGCAAAAGGATGACCCCATGGATTTTTCATTAACCGATGACCAAATTGCCTTTCGCCAAACCGCCAGACAGTTTGCCCAAAAAGAGCTAAAGCCCAATGCTGCTGAATGGGATCGCACCTCGCATTTCCCGATTGATGTCATCAAAAAATCAGGCGAGCTTGGCTTTTTAGGGTTATACACCAACCCTGAGTATGATGGCTTGGGCTTGCCGCGTTTAGATTCTGCCATGGTTTTTGAAGAGCTAGCATGGGGTGATACCGCAGTAGCTGCTTATATGAGTATTCATAATATGGCAGGCTGGATGATTGGTGAGTTTGGTAGCGATGTGTTGTGCAAGAAATATTTGCCCAATATGGTTAGTGGTGAATGGCTAGGCAGTTACTGTTTGACGGAGCCTAATGCCGGTTCTGATGCCGCATCATTACGTACTAAAGCGGAGAAGCAAGGCGAGTATTATGTCCTTAACGGTGAAAAAACCTTTATTTCAGGGGCAGGTTCAACTGATGTGTTGGTAGTGATGGCACGTACGGGCGCTGCAGGACCAAAGGGGATTTCAGCATTTGTGGTTGATGCCGATAGTGCTGGTATTGAATACGGCAAAAACGAGCATAAAATGGGCTGGAAAGCGCAGCCGACGCGTACCATTAGCTTTAAAGACGTCAAAGTGCCAGTAGAGAACCTCATTGGCGAGGAAGGTCAAGGCTTTCGTATCGCCATGAAAGGGCTTGATGGTGGCCGGATTAATATCGGTATCTGTGCGGTAGGTACGGCGCAAGCGGCGCTTGAAACAGCGACCAATTATGTACAAGAGCGCAGTCAGTTTGGCAGCCCGATTGCCAGCTTACAGTCGGTACAGTTTAAGCTTGCCGATATGTTGACTCAAACCATCACGGCACGGCAAATGCTGTATTTAGCGGCGAGCAAAGTCGACCATAAGGATGCGCAAGCCTCTACTTATTGTGCGATGGCAAAGCGTTTATCGACCGATCTTTGTTTTGATGTAGCCAATGAAGCTCTACAATTACATGGTGGCTATGGCTATCTCAATGAGTATCCGCTTGAGCGTCATGTGCGAGATTTGCGTGTGCATCAGATTTTGGAAGGTACCAATGAAATTATGCGCGTGATTGTCTCGCGCCAGCTATTACAAGATGATGCATTGAGCCAACTGCGCTAACTATTTATATGAATAAAATGATTTTATGATAAGGATGTTTGCTCATGACGGATTATACCAACTTAAAACTATCGATTGATGGTCATACTGCGACATTAACCCTAAACAACCCACCTGCTCATACGTGGACGATGGACAGTCTTAAGGCGCTTAAGCAATTGGTCACTGACCTCAATGCTAATGATGAGGTATATGCACTAATCGTTCATGGTGATGGTGAGAAATTCTTTTCAGCGGGCGCCGATCTAAATAATTTTGCAGATGGCGATAAAGGTCGCGCAATCAGTATGGCGATAGCGTTTGGTGAAGCATTTGAAGCACTGTCAGCTTATCGTGGCGTGAGCATCGCTGCCATCAATGGCTATGCGATGGGCGGTGGTCTTGAGTGTGCGCTCGCTTGTGATATCCGTATCGCAGAAGATCATGCTCAAATGGCCTTACCTGAGACAGGTGTTGGCTTGTTGCCGTGTGCCGGTGGCACTCAAAATCTAACAGCTTTAGTAGGCGAGGGTTGGGCAAAGCGCATGATATTATGCGGCGAGCGTGTCGATGCCGAGACTGCACTACGCATTGGCTTAGTCGAAGAAGTTGCTGCAAAAGGTGAGGGGTTGCAAGCAGCTCAGGCATTAGCGAAAAAAGTCGCTAAACAATCACCAGTTGCAGTCAGTTATTCCAAAACACTTATTCAAGCAGCAAGACACACGCCGCCTGCGCAAAACCTTATCCATGAGCGTGAAGCCTTTATTAAATTGTTCGATACTGAAGATCAGCGCGAAGGTGTGCAAGCATTTTTAGAGAAGCTTAAGCCTGTTTGGCAAAATAAATAAACGCCATAAAATCAAACTTAATGATACTATTTTTCTTTTAATATTTGTAGGTCACATTTATGACAGCAGCTATAGAAGGCATATCAGACGCGCCGGTATTATTCAGCACCGAGCCGACAGATTGTGATCACCTTATTGGGATAATGACGTTAAATATGCCCAAATCTCTTAATGCCTTGAGCGTTGAGATGTGTCAATTGTTATCGCAACAACTAGAGCAGTGGCAAGGTGATGAGCAAGTGGTGGCATTGCTATTAAAAGGCGCAGGCGACAAAGCGTTTTGTGCAGGCGGTGATATTCGTAGGTTATATGACAGTATGTCAGCAACAGCGCCTATGCCAAATCCTTATGCGACAGATTTTTTTGGTCATGAATATAGTCTTTATCGACAAATGCACTTTTATCCTAAACCGTTAATCTTGTGGGGCGATGGCATCATTATGGGCGGCGGCATGGGGTTGATGGCAGGCTGTAGCCATCGCTTGGTCACTGAGCGTACCCGTTTTGCTATGCCTGAGATTACCATTGGTCTATTCCCTGATGCCTCTGGCAGTTGGTTTTTGCAACGCATGCCGGCCAAAACTGGTTTATTCTTAGGGCTGACAGGTGCAATGTGTAATGGTAGCGACGCAATGTTGGCTAACCTTGCAGAGTATGCTGTCGCCAGTAGTGATTATGATGCCGTCATACAAAGTTTAAAACAGAGCGATTGGCAGGTTGCAGCTAATAGTACGGATAAATGTGACAACAATAGCGCCTATAGTATCGTGAGTCGAGCATTGGCGGCGCAGCCTGTTGCTGAATTGCCTGCTAGTAAGCTTGCGCAGCATTGGTGTGCTATTCAGCAACTAATGAACAGAGGCGGTTTGGGTGATATCGATGCGCTATTACAAAGTGATGAGGCGCTCACACAGCTTGATACAGATTTTGCTGCCGACAGTTGGGCACAACGAGCCATTGCAACCTATCGACATGGCTGTCCAGTGACTGCGGCATTGACCTATGCGCTATATCATAAGGTGACGGATTTATCGCTAGAGCAAGTTTTGTACCTAGAGACCAATGTCGCTGTACATTGTGCGGCTAACCCTGATTTTAAGGAAGGCGTACGTGCGTTATTGATTGATAAAGATCGCACGCCAAACTGGTCTCGTACGTTAGCGGACTGCTTGAGCGCAGAGGGACAAGATTATATCCAGCAGCATTTTACCAATCCATATGCTAAAGGCGAGCATCCTTTAGACGATTGGCTTAGCGCTGCTGCATTGGGTAATGAAGCGGTTCGCTAACCAGATATTTAGCATCTGATTTAAGCCAACTTAACTGGATTAAGTGACTAGATTAAGTGAAATTTGAAAAATTAAAACTAATTGCATAATCAATCATCAAGGAGCGATGAGATGGCTACAAAGGATACAGGTTCAAGTAGTACAACTACGACTGATAATGATGGTAATACAGCAAAGCCAAATATTGCCTTTATTGGACTAGGTAACATGGGCGGTCCAATGGCAGAAAACTTGTTAAAGGCAGGTTATACGCTTTCGGTTTATGATTTATCTGTAGAGGCGACCGCGCGCTTGCAACAAGCGGGTGCCAATATAGCAGAGAGTCCGAAAGATGCTGCTCAAAATGCCCAAGTAATTATCAGTATGTTACCTGCTGGCAAGCACGTGCATTCTGTCTATCTAGGAGAAGGTAGCTCTGACGGTCTACTTATAGACTTACCAAAAGGTACTTTGGTTATCGATAGCAGTACCATAGCAGCAGCTGATGCTAGGAAAGTAGCAGAAGTTGCAAGTAAGCTTGGTATTGATTTTTTAGATGCGCCAGTCTCTGGCGGTACAGGGGGCGCTATCGCTGGCACATTGACCTTTATCGTTGGTGGAGACGATGCAGCCTTTGCCAAAGCTGAGCCGATACTGGCTGTGATGGGTAAAAACATCTTTCATGCAGGCGCACATGGTGCAGGACAAGTTGCAAAAATCTGTAATAACATGCTGCTTGGGATTTTGATGGCAGGAACGGCAGAAGCGATTAATCTGGGTGTCAAAAACGGTCTCGACCCAAAAGTGCTATCGGATATCATGCTACAAAGCTCCGGTCGTAACTGGACGCTAGAAGTCTACAACCCGTACCCGCAAGTGATGGAAAATGTCCCATCGAGCAATGGCTATCAAGGTGGCTTTATGAGTAAGCTGATGCAAAAGGATCTTAACCTTGCCATGCAAACCGCTCAAGATACGCATGTAGAGACACCAATGGGCGCTAAAGCAACTGAGCTTTATGCCGCGCATACCATCGAGAATGGCGATAGAGATTTTTCTAGCATTATGGCGCGTCACGACAGCTCTGTATTGTCTTAAATTATCAAGCACACAAATAAAAAAGGTCTGCATTATGGTAATAGTGCAGACCTTTTTTGACTTATTTCTAGTTTATATCAAGGCATTTAACTTGGCAGCTCATAGACCAGAGACTGAATATCTTGCGCCGCTTTTTGCAGTCGTGGCACATAGGTTAAGAGATCATCTAAAGACACCCGTATGGTCGGTGCATGCAGATATAGCGAAGCAAGGTAGCGTGATTTCCTATCCCTTATCGGTACGGCGATTGCCACCATCTCAGAGATAAACTCTTCGTTATCGATACCTATGCCTGTTTCAGCGATACGATCAAGCTCAGCGTTTAATTTGTCGATATCAGTGATGGTGTTTTTAGTGAACTTATCTAGTGATAAATTTTGTAGTATTTTTTCGCGGCTTGCACTCGGCAACTGACTTAAATACAGCTTCCCAGTCGCTGTACACCACATTGGCGACTTTGCGCCCACTGGTAAATAAATCTGTATCGGCAAGGTCGTTTGTGCGCGGTTGGTATAGATCATATTCATGTGATAAGGAACACCGATACCGCAGGTTTCTTTTAACTCATCGACCAGTTTTTGCAAAATCATTTGACGTTCATTAAAGAACAGTCGCTGCTGCCAAAGCTCAACACCCAAATTGCGTACACGTTTACCCGGTATAATACCGCCGCCAATATCAATTGTCACAAACCCTTCATCAACCAGATTTTGAATCAATCGATGAATGGTTGGCTTCGGAATATCAAGCTCCTGCGATAGCTCTAGTGGCGAAATCGGCTTTGAGGCATAAGATACCGCCTCAATAATCTCTAGCACACGGGTAATCGATGATACTTTAGGCATATAAATGACTCAGTAATAATAAAAAAACAAAGCAAGTAGTTGTATCGTAATAGATATAATCGCCTCTAAAAATAGAGCAGAACAGTCAAGGCGATAAGGCTAAAAATGGATAAGTATAAAAGCCTACAGTAATTGGCTTACTGACTCTAATTTAGCACAATATAACCCTTAGACAAGCCTACCTCTCATTATATAGTAACGTATTTACATTGCGTGGATTTATAACAAAATAATTATCTGAGAATTTTTTGGTTTTCTTAGCAATATTAGATACGTTCAGTCACAAAGTACAACAATCTGTAGTAATTAACTCCATAACTGTTATTGCGTTATTTCTCAAGATGCTTCATCATGCAGACATATTTTGTAATACCTTTACATGAGCGTTAAGCATTCCAATAATCATGTGTAGGCTGCGCGGTGGCTTTAATAGCATTGTGTAACAAAAAGGCGAAGTATTGCGGGCTGGTGTAGTAATTATTACAATATCTATGCAATCTTTACATAATGGTAAATAAAAAGTGCGTCTTTAGGGGTGACTTTTTGAGCCAAAATTGTTTTAATCCTCGCATCAAAATGATTGTTTAAAAAAGTTAGATTTTCATTTTTTTATGGGCGCGTTATTTCATACTTTAGGAGAGTAATTATGAAACTTATTCAATTAACAGCAATCACTGCTGCCGTTTTAGCCTCAACTGCTGCTCTTGCAGCTGATCCAGTTATTGTTATTGATGGCAATGACGCTGTTGTATACGAAGCTGAGCCAGTAGCAGTTGCTTATCAAGCAGACGCTGGTTATGCCTATAATGCAGATGCTGGTGTGTTACGTAACACCACTGGTGCAGTTGTTGGCGGTACTAAGACTTTCTTCCAAACTGTTACTCATCCAGCAGCGATCAGTGCTGAAGCTGGTACTTTAGGTTATGGTGCTAACATCGCTTGGGGCTTAAACGACAAAACTGAAATTCAAGCTGGTTGGGCAGGTGGCGATGCTGCTGAATTATTCGGCGGTGACTTTGATGCTAACGATGTAAACTACGATGTAGATACTGACTTTAGCAACCCGTACCTAGGCGTCCAATTACGTCCTATGGCGAACTGGTTCACTATGGGTGCTGGTATCATCGTTCCTGATAACGAAATCACTGCCACAGCTAATGCAAGAGATGCTGGTCCTAATGGATATTATCCTGTAGATGGCAAAAAATATTTTGTTGGCACTCCTACAAATGGTGACTATGATGCTTCACGTGGTGACCAATTAAATGTTGGTAGTGTTTCAGCTGATTTAGAGCATCGTAATAAATTAGCTCCTTATGCTACTATTGGCTTCCGTCCTAATATCACTAATAACTTTGGTTTATTCGGTGAGCTAGGTGCAGCTTATATGGGTAAAACGACTGCTACTGTTAATGCCACTGGCGCAAACGGTGCAGCTGCTGAAGCTCAAATTAAGAAAGAATTGGAAGACGAAAAATTTCTTGAGTGGTTGCCAATTGTTAAAGTTGGTGCAACTTACCGCTTCTAATTTAATGACAGTCTGAGTGCTGTTGTTAACAGAAGAATAAGTATAAAAAGACGATCCTTTTGAGGGTCGTTTTTTTATGTCTAAAATAAAGTAATAAATATCATTTATTATCAGGTATTTGAGATTTATCAATAAACAATAACAGTTTGCTGTGAGGAAATAACAGAAATTCGATAGTTAGTCTTATCATCAGTCAGAGTAAGCAAGGGTAGGGTTTCTATAGGCTGATTGAGTAAATCGTAAATGATGGCGGAATAATCCATGCCTAAACCTTGGGCAAGCGTATATTGATGTATCTTAATAAAGCTCTCTTTTATTTGCCACAGCCATCTTATGGCAGAGTTACGCTGTATTATTGGCAATGCTTGCAAGATAGCCAGCTCTTTTGGATGATAGAACCGCTTTGCTACCTGCCATTTCACGGCATTGACTTCGATATCAATACCCGAGGCACGATAGCGACTGATAACGACAGCGACCTTGACGTATGGTATGTCTGAGTTTTCTATATCATTTTGTATTCGAGTAGCATTTTTATTATTGCCATTGGTATGGCTAAAACACACATAATATTGGCTATGAGTAAGTCGATAAGGAAAATTTGATTCATCTAAACAATCGACGATATCCAGTCTTTTGAGCAATGCCTGCAATAATAGCCTTACACCTGCACGTTGCTGCTGGCGTTGGTTATAAGCAATTTGAGGGGCAGCTAAGCAAGTAGTGGTTTTTTTAATATCGCAATGTGAAGCACGCACTTTAGCAGTCGCACACCACGTCATTGTCATGGGGTCGAGCTGAGTATAGAGAATATCGTGTAGCATTAAGTTTTGCATAGTCTGTATATTGTAGAAACTTATGGTTTATATCGTGATTTATCTTAGCCTAACAAAAAGCCCAACAATAGGCTTGTTGGGCTTTTGAATGCTTATAATGTCTTATGCTATATACTTAGTAAGACAGTTCAGCACGGCGGTTTTGGGCATAGGCATCTTCGTTCGTACCGGCAGCAGCAGGACGCTCTTCGCCATAGCTGATGACACGGATATTATTTGCTGCAACGCCTTGTGCTGCTAGATAATCACGTGCTGCTTGGGCACGGCGCTCACCCAATGCGATGTTATATTCGCGGCTACCGCGCTCATCGGTGTGACCCGCGATAACTACGCCTGCATTTGGGTTAGATTTTAACAGACCTGCGTGTTGGTTTAAGACACCTGCAGATTGTGAAGTGATCGCACTGCTGTCAAAGGCAAAGTATACAACGGCTTGGATGTTCTCAGCACCGGTAATAACTGCGTTTGAGTTGTCTACGATAACAGCACCATTGTAGCCAACTTGACCGCCTGGGATACCTAGAGGGGCAACGACGACTTCAGAAGTGGCACGCTTAGTGGCACAACCTGATGCTAGAACAACAGCGCTTGATAATACAGCGAGGGCAGCGATTTTTGAAAAACTGGTTGACATAATAAGCTCCAAAAATTTTAATGAATTACATTTGTTGTTGTAAACTGCTTACGATAAAACTTAGGCAATTGCTATCTATAATATACTAAATGTTACTTTATGTAAGTACTATTACTGTAAATAATGCTAGAGTTTACAAATAGATATAATGCGCATTACGCCAATATTTACGTCATTATATAGGGATTCTTATCATTGTTACCTTTCTTATTTTAATTTAACAGTAACCTTGAAATTTGGCGCTTTAAGTCAATGTACTTAGGTATCTTACATAAGTATTGCGACAGTATCGAAGTGTCGCTTAAGTGTCGCTATAAAGGCTATTATAAATATAACCATCATAAAAACCCATAGGAATCTATATGTCTACCGCTGAAAACGATGCGCAAATCATCAATGCTGAAATGCCTGATGTGCCTCTCCATGCGCCCAGTAAAATCAATTTAAAAGACTATCAAAAGCCAAGCTTCGATGTTGAAACTGTCAGCTTAGATATCAAGTTATTTGAAGATCATGCACAGGTAGACAGTACTCTAAAGATGGTACGTCAAAGCGCAGGCGATATCGTTTTATTTGGTGAAGATTTAGAGCTGCTGGCTCTTATGATGAATGGTGAGGCATTGAGTGCTGAACGCTATGAGCTGTCAGCAGGTAAGCTTACGATTAGTGATGCTCCTGATGAGGTGACATTGGCGCTACAAGTGCGTATCTGTCCACAGACCAATACTGCGCTTGAGGGGTTTTATATGGCAGGCAGTGGTGATGAGACGATGTTTGTCACCCAGTGCGAGCCGGAAGGTTTCCGTAAAATTACCTTTTATCCAGACCGCCCTGACGTACTCGCGATATTTACCACTCGCCTTGAAGCAGACAAGCGCTATCCAACACTACTAGCCAATGGTAATTTGGTTGAAGCGGGGGAGATGATCGATGCGCCAAACCGCCATTATGCGATTTGGCATGATCCGACCAATAAGCCAAGCTATCTGTTTGCTTGTGTGGTCGCTGACTTGGATGTATTAGCGGATAGCTATACGACCAGTGAAGGTCGAGAAGTCTTGCTTGAAGTATATGCAAAGTCTGCCGATATCGATAAGTGTGATGTTGGTATGCAAGCACTCAAAGATTCGATGCAATGGGATGAAGTTAATTACGGTCGTGCTTATGACTTAGATCGTTATATGATCGTTGCAGTCAGTCAATTTAATATGGGTGCGATGGAAAATAAAGGGTTAAATATCTTTAATACTGCCTGTGTATTATCGAGCCCTGAAACTACGACTGATACTCGTAGCTTTAGCGTAAAAGCTATTATCGCCCATGAGTATTTCCATAATTGGACGGGCAATCGGATTACTTGTCGTGATTGGTTTCAGTTATGTTTAAAAGAAGGCTTTACCGTTTACCGCGATCAGTCGTTTTCAGCGGATCAGCAATCAAGCGCGGTACAACGTATCGATGACGTCGCGACTTTGCGTGCCCATCAGTTTGCAGAGGATGCAGGACCACTTGCCCATCCTGTACGTCCTGAGAGTTTTGTTGAGATCAATAACTTTTATACCACCACCGTTTATGAAAAAGGCGCTGAAATTGTCCGTATGATAGCCAATACCTTGGGCGCTAATGATTTCCGAAAAGGGACGGACGAGTATTTCCGTCGTTATGATGGTCAAGCGGTCACGGTTGAAGACTTTTTATCTGCGCTTAGTATTACTAACGATAAAGTAGAAGAATTTATCGATTGGTATCGCCAGCCAGGTACGCCAGTGGTGTCCGGTCATCAAGACTATGATAGCGCCACGCAAACATTGACCATTACGTTGAGTCAGCAAACCCGCCATGTGAGCGGCTTTGATGCGCCAAAACCCTTGCCTATTCCAGTTGCAACGGCATTATTTGATAAAGAAAGCGGCAAAATTATTGCTGAGCGTATGTTGCTATTAGACCAAGCCAAACAAACCTTTACTTTTGAAGGCGTAAGTGCTGAGCCTGTGGTGTCTTTGCTACGTGATTTTAGTGCGCCTGTACAGCTGAATTATGATTATCAAGATGAAGATTTGGCATTTTTACTTAAACATGAAACCAATGGCTTCAATCGTTGGCAAGTGACACAAATGCTGGTCAACCGTATTTTATTGCCCACCCAAAGCACAAAGAGCAATCCTGATGTTTATCTAGCGGCATTGGCGCAGACATTGCCAGTGCTCGCAGGTGAAGATGCAATGCTAGCAGCGCGTTTACTTGATATTCCATCAGCTCAAGAGTTGGCGGCTGCTATTCCTGAAGATTATGATCCAGAAGTGGTCAAAGCGCAGCGTGAAGGTTTGTATCAGCAGCTAGCAGAGGCGTTAAAAGATCAATGGGAAATGCTTTACAAGCAACTGCCATTGCACTCTTATGAAGACAGTGCAGAAGCTCGTGGTGAACGGGCACTACGTAATGTGGTACTCGATATGGCATTGACGGCGAACGTGGAAGGCGCTGGAGAGTGGGCACAGCAGCAGTATGATAATGCCAGCTGTATGACGGAACGTTTTGGGGCACTAAAGGCCATGGTCAATCATCAAGTGGCAAATGCTGATGCGTACTTGGCAGATTTTTATCAGCGTTTTCAAGCCGATGATTTGGTGATTGATTTGTGGTTTAGTGTCCAAGCATCTGCTGACAACGTCAATGCTGATGTTATTAAATCACTATTAGCACATGAAGATTTCGATTGGAATACGCCCAATCGCGTACGTTCAGTCATCAGCGCTTTTACCTCGCAGCCAACTGCATTATGGACGCAACAAGGTTTGGATATCTATACAGACGTGATTAAGAAGCTAGATGATTCTAACCCGATGATAGCCTCGCGCTTACTACAAGTATTGGCACGTTGGAATACATTAGCTGAGCCACGCCGTCAAATGGCTCATTTGCAGCTGCTCGATGTACAGCAGCAGGTATTCTCTAAGCATGTGCATGAGAGTCTAAGCAGTGTGCTAGGTACAGCGACTGCATAGAGCTGTCTTAGAAAACTAAAGTCATAATCTTAAACATGAAAAAAGCCCGTCTGACAATTTAGTGTCAAACGGGCTTTTTTAATAAGTAGCTATTGTTGGATAAGCAGTTATTAACGGTTAGGTAGGATGTCTTTGACCATATCACGTAAGTTATGTAGTGCTGTGACCGTGCTGTCCCAATCTAAGCAACCATCAGTAATTGACATGCCGTATTCGAGCGCGTCCAAATCAGCAGTCAGCTCTTGGCGACCGCCTTTTAAGTGACTCTCAATCATCATACCAATGATTGACTTGTTACCGTTTCTGATTTGCTCCGCGACGTTTTGGATCACCATCGGTTGCAAGTAAGGGTCTTTACCAGAGTTGGCATGACTTGAGTCAATCATAATCTTGCTACTGGTTTTACCTTTGGCAAGCGCGTCTTCTACTTGAGCGACTGCTGTTTCATCGTAGTTAGGCTTACCATTGCCACCGCGTAATACCACGTGAGCATAAGGATTGCCTTTAGATTTGATGATAGACACTTTACCATCTGAAGAAAGACCTAAAAAGCTATGACCCGCTTTTACCGCTTGCATGGCGTTGACCGCAACAGTCATGCCACCATCAGTACCATTCTTAAAGCCGACTGGGCATGATAAGCCTGAGCTCATCTCACGGTGCGTTTGGCTCTCGGTTGTACGTGCGCCAATCGCTGACCAGCTGATCAAGTCCTGCATGTACTGCGGTGTATTCGGGTCAAGCGCTTCAGTAGCACAAGGTAGTCCTTTTTCATTGAGATCAAGCAGTAGCTTACGGGCTGTACGCAAACCTTTTTCAATATCAAAGCTGTCATTCATATCAGGGTCATTAATCATGCCTTTCCAGCCAACGGTCGTGCGCGGCTTCTCAAAATAGACACGCATCACAACGAATACGCTGTCTTCAATCTCTTTCGCCAATATGGCTAAGCGATCAGCATATTCATGAGCGGCTTTGATGTCATGAATAGAGCATGGACCAATAACCACAAACAAACGCTTGTCTTTGCCATCCAAGATGTTTTGGATAGTGTGACGACCATTTAAAACGGTTTTATAGGCTTCGTTTGATAAAGGAAGTTCGGTTTTTAGCTCATTGGGTGTGATTAATGGAATAAATTTTTCAATATTCACGTCGTCAATTTCTGCATTATGGGTAGCGGTTGTTATCATGATTATATATCGTCTAGCTGATTTATAGGGACTTTCATTATGCGGACAAAAGTACCAGTTGACAAGGGCAGTCAAGCAGTTAATTGACTGATAACTGGAATGCTGATGCGAAAACTTGGTTATACTTGATGATTATAGGTAGGATAAAGAGACGTTTATGCCACTGTATTTCTTCGGGCAGCTTCGCTATTTTTATCATCGTCACGTATGATGGCAGTATAAATAGCTGAATTTTAGCACCACAAATGCCGCTGATTATGATGGTGCGTATCCTATAATAGATACCCTATGTTATATTTTATAATATCCATGTTTTTTCCCTTGTACGACTTTCACTGTAACACTTTATTATTAAGAGCTTTTCATGACCGATAACCATACGCTTCAGACTGATTTAACTGCGCCATTTGATACTCACGAGTTGGCTAATGTAGCGCGTGAGCCGCTCGTTATCGGTATCGTCGCTGGTGAAGTATCAGGAGACAGTCTGGGTGCAGATTTTATGCAGCAGATGAACAATCTACGTGATGACATCGTTTGGGTCGGAGTGGGCGGTACCAAAATGCAGGAACAAGGGCTTAATAGTATTTTTCCATTGTCCCGTTTGGCAGTGATGGGTCTGGTAGAAGTCATGGGGCAATTGCCTGATTTGCTTAAGGCGCGTCGTGAGTTGCTGGCTGCTTTTAAAAAGGCGGATATTGATTGGTTTATTGGCATAGATGCCCCTGATTTTAATCTACGAGTGTCTAAAAAATTAAAGCCTAAAGGCGTGTTTTGCGTGCAATATGTTAGTCCTTCTATCTGGGCTTGGCGCGAGTCACGTATTCATAATATTAAAGCGGCAACCCACTTGGTATTGTGCCTGTTTCCGTTTGAGCTGCCTGTTTACGAGCGTTATAAGCATCCGGCGATATGCGTTGGGCATCCACTGATGCATACCATTGACCAGTCACTGCTCGACATACCAATCAATCAGCGCCGTAGTGAGCTGGTCTGGCACAACGATGGCTTGCAGCAGTTTTTTATCGAACGCTTTGATGAGGTCAGTCAGCTTATTTGTGTGATGCCGGGCTCACGCCGCGGTGAAATAACGGCTATTTTACCCTTGATGCTAGACGGTATCCAAAAGCTGCTTTTATTGGACCCAAAGCTTTGCTTTATCATCCCAACTGTCGATCAAAACCATCAATATATCGTCCAAGATGTGATTGATCAGCGCTCAGAGCAGCTGCGTGCCGCCATCGTGGTGGTCTATGATGATAGCCAGCCAACCTTTAGTCAGCAGGCGATGGCGGCATCAGATATTGTGATGTTAGCCTCAGGTACCGCAACGCTTGAGGCGATGCTACTTGAGCGTCCGATGGTCGTCGTCTATCAGCTGAATCAGCTAACCTATCAGATTGCTAAACGTCTAGTCAAAGTGCCCTATGTGGGTTTGCCAAATATTTTGGCAGCTACCGCGATCGTACCGGAGCTTATTCAAGAGCAAGCAAGTGGTGACAATATCTGCCGTACCGTCATGCGCCTTTTGCAGCCACGTGCTTATGCGGAGCAATTGAATGCGCTGATTCAGACCAAGCATCTTTTGCAACAGCAAAGCAATCATGAGCCTGCCAATAGCGTGATTGAACAATGGTATCTGCAAAATTATCCGTCGAAAACGCCGCAGATCTAGTAAGAAAATTCATTACATACCTTTTCATTTCATAAAATAAGACAATAAAATTAATGAATAGCATGCTACATATAGAGAGTAATCTTTTAAAAATTGAACGCAGTATCGAGCAGATTGATATAAAAGGACAATATATTAATTTGGCTTCTCCCATTTATTTATCTGGTCAACTTAATATCAACGAATTACTTGCGCAATATTCGAACACTATTGCACAGAGTGATACGAGCTCAGTGCTTCAGATTGGTGTCGATGAAGCAGGGCGTGGACCATTATTGGGCAGCGTGAATGTTGCATCGGCAATATTACCACGTGCTTGGTCAGGACTGATTGAAGGGCAGCCTCTCAAAGATACGCCCTTATCGATACTGACGGACTCCAAGCAGTTGAGCGAAAAAAAGCGCGATATGCTGTATCCCTTGGTTCAGCAATATGCCATTGGTTATGTCATTGCTGATATTCCAGCGGCAGTGATTGACCAAGTGAATATCTTACAAGCTACCATGCTTGGGATGCGTTTATGTACAGAGATGTTGTTAGAGGCGATAGCCGCGCATCTTGGCACACCTATGCTGAAAGTTGAGGTTTTATTTGATGGTAATCGCTGTCCAGATTTAGATTATGCAAGGCTCTTAGAACTTGGTGTCGAAGAAGAAGTAGTTGACTGCCAAGCGTGGGTCAAGGGCGATGCGCTTCATACCAGTATTGCCGCCGCAAGTATCTTGGCAAAAGTTAGCCGTGACAAAACCATGTACGCGCTTGACGCTGAGCATCCTGAATATGGCATTGCCAAGCATAAAGGCTATCCAACACGCGCACATATGGAGGCAATCGAAACTTATGGTGTATTAGCCGCGCACAGACGCAGCTTTGCACCAGTGAGAAAGGCGTTAGAGAGTTAAGAGTGGATAGAGAGTGGCTGATTTATCTAAATAAATAGCCTAAGCGAAATAATTGTTAATTTTTTAATAAATATGCCTTAAAGCTTTATACTTTTTGTTAAATGACATCCGAATAAGTATTCGATAATATCCGTTATACCCAAATTATTGTTCATAATAACCACGCCACTATCTTATAGGATAAGAGATGACCCTTAAATTGCCAGAAAAAAACCTCGCTGTAATTATATTATTAACGGCTTTTTTAACGGCCTGTGGCGGTGGCGAAGACTCAGACAATAGCGCTAAAGAGGTATCATCAGAGCCAACAGCACCTGCTGCTAGCTCTGATGATACCTCGACTGATAAGCCCGATGACCAAACTAATAATGTGGCAAGCGACAATGAGGCACAAGCAGCATTAATCGCAAGTAATACCTTTAGTCTAGCACGTACCAGCTGTGGTCTTGGTGGCTTGTCCGCTGACACCGCACTGGATAATATTGCGATTCAACATGCCAAATACATCAAGCACGTATTTGCTAACAGCACACCGACTACTTTTAGTCCACATTATGAGAATATGATTGCAGATATCGCAAACGTCACGGGTGATAATAACCCGTTCTTTAGGGGCGTTAGCTTCACAGACCGGTTATTACAGGCAAAATATGGCAACGCCCGATATGGGGTTACTGAGAATATTGCCCAATCGGTTTACTATAGCTCGGCAGGCAATATTATAGGCTCTGATACAGTGGCAGGCTCAATGGCTAAGTCGTTATTGGCAGCGCCTTATCATCTGCGCTCTTTGATGCTACCAGGTTCAAGTTTGACAGGGACGGGTATGGTCACTTATAAGCCTTTTGGTAAGGATAGGGCTAATAATCAAGGTTATGTATTAGTCAACCATGCCTCAGCGACGCAGGCAACCAAAGATAATACGGTAGCAGGAATATTCACTTATCCATGCCAAGGGGTCAGCGGTACCGTCACTGCGTTGTATAACGAAACGCCAAGTCCGGTCAAAGGAACGGGTCGTGACTTACAAACTGATCCTATCGGACAGCCTATTTATGTCAGTATGCCGTCTGCTCAAACGATTGATATCAGCAATGTTAAATTCCATGATATACAGCGTAATATGGATGTGCCCATTGAGATATTAGATTATCGCCAAGATCCCCATAAAAACACCATATATGAGCTACCAGCGAACGAAGCGTTCATCTTGCCCATTACGGACAATTTGAAAAGCTGTACAAGCACCAGTAAAAAAGACGCAAATTGTGGTTTACATGGCAATAGTGATTACCGTGTCAGCTTTGATATCTTAGTCGATAGCAAAGCCACAGAGCGTGAGAGCTTTACCTTTAAAACTGGTGCTGTGAACAATTAATTGCGTGATCTAAAAGACTTATTATAGAACAAGTTATAAAACAAGGGCTGAACCAGTTATCTGATTCAGCCCTTGTTTTATATAATGGTCAATCCACTATGAAAGCGTTATCACGTCAAAACGACGAGTTCCACTGCTGCAAAAAGGCTTCTTCTTCATCTGTTGACTCGCGATCTAACGTGTTATTGCGATGTGGGTAACGCCCAAACTGCTCGATAATCTCTTTGTGCTGCTGCTCAAAATCTAACGTAATGGCATCATCGAGCTGCTCAAATAATGGCAGATAGCGACTATGAATCCTTAAAGATTCTGAATGCATAAACGGCATAATAGCAAATTTGCGCCATGTCATTGGTAAGGTAGAAAAATGTGGCTGCAATACGATTTCTTGAGCCAACACCAGCGCCATACCATCTTGCGCAAACGCCTCCGCTTTATTGCGGCATAAATTGCGTGAAAATTGATCTAAAACGATGATCTCTGCCAGACGCCCAGCCAAAGCGGTAATGGAGCTATTGCAGTCGGTTGCTGCTTCTGAAATGCGCCAAGTGACGCATTCCCCTTGCTTTGCTGCTTGCCAAATTTTACCAAACCGCTCTTTTATTTGCTGATCAAATTCATGGCTTTGCTCGAACCAATACTGTTCATTGTCCTTATCAAACCAAAAATCCAATACGGCACACGCCTCTGAATTGAGATACTCTAAACTTATGTTTTTTGGATCAAGTGACGATAAATTGGCATGGCTTTTTGAGGTGGAATAATCGGTTGAGAGAGACATAAGCTATTCTAATTATGATAGATTTAGTCTACTATAGCGCAAATATTTATGTCTGTCATGATACGAGCAGCAGCTATTAGGTAAACCTTATGAATACAAAAAATTCGCTACAAAACACTCAGTCATCATTACCACCAACGCCATATTACTTGCTTGATGAAGCCGCAATCGTCGCCAATATGCAGATTATCGCTCGCCTATGCGAGTTGTCTGGCGCAAAAGCACTGCTTGCGCTCAAATGTTTTGCGACTTGGGGCGTTTTTGATATCATGCAGCCTTATCTGCATGGTACAACGTCATCTTCGCTAAATGAAGTCAGATTGGGTTATGAGACTTTTGGTAATAATAGCGATGCTAGTAACAAAGATAAAAAAGAAACTCACGCCTATAGCGTGGCTTACAGCGCGGATGAGATGCCTGAAGTACTCAGCTATGCCGACAAGATTATCTTCAACTCAATCTCCCAGTTAAATGCGTTTAAAGGTGAAGCAGCAGCAAAAAACATCCCAGTCGGACTACGCTTAAATCCAAAGACCAGTAATTCGTCATTTATCATTGCCGATCCTGCACGTCCGTTTAGTCGTCTTGGTGAGCATGATAAAGACAAAATTGCAGCCGTGTTGAGTGATATTAGCGGTGTCATGATTCATAACAACTGTGAAAATGACAGTTTTGAGGCATTTAGTGACAGCTTAGCTGATATCGAAACCAGATTTGGTGATGTTTTGCAGCAGCTTGAATGGGTCAGTTTGGGCGGTGGCATTCATTTTATTGCTCCTGATTATCCACTAGAGAAACTGGCTGACAGGTTAAAAGGCTTTAGTGAAAAATATGGCGTACAAGTCTACCTTGAGCCGGGTGAGGCAAGTATTCATGGTGCTGGCACGCTAGTCACAAGCGTTTTAGATACGATGCATAATGAAAAAAATCTAGCTGTAGTAGATTCATCCATTGAAGCACATATGCTTGATTTGCTGATTTACCGTGAGTCAGCGCCGATAGCGGCTGTTAATAGTGATTTAATGAATATCGCCTCTCTTGATATTGACCCTACCAATATTGCACCCATAAGCGAGAACGCTAAATCAGCTGATAATACGATTATCTATGGTCGTTCTTGTTTGGCAGGCGATATCTTTGGTGAATATGCCTTGCCAAACAAGCTAAAAGTAGGTGACACCGTTACCTTTGGTAACGCAGCAGGCTATACCATGGTGAAGAAAAACTGGTTTAATGGCGTGAATATGCCAGCGATTGTCATTCGCCGCTTAGATGGCAGTATCGATATCCAACGCGAGTTTGATTATCAAGATTATAAGGCGAGCTTGTCATAAAGCTATTAGACGCATATTTGGCATGACCAAATGGTAATGCTAAACAACTATCTATAAATTTTTATTCGCTTTGACGTTTTTAAGTTATGTTGTAATTTTTGCCGAAAAGTCAGTAAAAATTGTTATAATTGCTACTGGCAAACACAGTAGGATTTGTCTAACGGGTGCGTGGGTTTTCCTCGGTCTTCCTTTTTAATTCACGCATATCATTCACTCGTTTCTGTTTTGCATAGCCAATATCAATGGTATCGACAGGGACACAAAGGAGGATTGTTCTTTGAACACAAACCAACAAGTTAAGCCTAGTAAAAAAGATGTACTTATTATCGGTGCTGGCGGCGTCGCTCAAGTAGTCGCACATAAATGTGCGATGCATAATGACGTACTTGGCGAGATTCATATCGCTTCACGTACCCAAGATAAATGCGATGCCATCGCTCAGAGCGTTATAGAAAAGAACAGCTTTAAGCAACCAGCGGTATTGCACACGCATGAAGTCGATGCCATGGATACCCAAGCGCTGATACAGCTGATTGAAGATACGGGTATTCAAATCCTTATCAATGTCGGTTCGGCATTTGTGAATATGACTGTATTGGAAGCTTGTATTGAGACTGGCGTAGCATATATTGATACCGCTATTCATGAAGATCCTCGCAAGATTTGCGAGACGCCACCATGGTATGACAACTATGAATGGAAGCGCAAACAGCGCTGTGCCGATAATAATGTCACTGCGATCTTAGGTGCAGGTTTTGATCCTGGTATGGTCAATGCCTATGCACGTCTTGGTTATGACATGATGGATGCAGGTTCAGTGACTGATATTGATATTATTGATATTAATGCTGGTAGTCATGGTAAATACTTCGCCACCAACTTTGATCCTGAGATTAACTTCCGTGAATTTACTGGTACGGTTTATTCTTGGCAGGACAGTAAGTGGCAGTCTAACAAGATGTTTGAAGTAAAGCGTACAGATGACTTGCCTGTTGTAGGTGTGCAAAACAGTTACTTAAGTGGTCATGACGAAGTGCATTCTTTATCAGCCAACTTAGATGTGCCAAATATTCGTTTTTGGATGGGCTTTGGTGAGCACTATATCAATGTCTTTACCGTTCTACAAAACTTGGGCTTATTGTCTGAGCAGCCAGTCATGACTGCTGAAGGACAAGAAGTTATCCCATTAAAAGTAGTGAAAGCGGTCCTACCAGATCCAAGTTCACTTGCGCCAAATTACACAGGTAAAACCTGTATCGGTGACAAGGTCAAAGGCAAGATTAATGGTGTCGATAGTGAGGTATTTATCTATAATATTGCAGACCATAAAGATGCCTATAATGAAGTTGGTAGTCAAGGTATCTCTTATACCGCAGGCGTGCCACCAGTCGCCGCAGCGATGCTAGTTGCTACAGGCGAGTGGGATGCAGGAAAAATGGTAAACGTTGAAGAGCTTGATGCCAAGCCATTTATCAATCTATTGAATAAAATTGGTCTGCCTACGCGCATCAAAGATAGCGAGGGCGATAGAGCGCTTGAGTTTGATATCTAAATTGTCGTGTTGGTTTTTATTGTTCGTTAAATAAAAAGCACCCTATTGAGGCAGACTCGATAGGGTGCTTTTTTACGTATCTGCTTCTATAATAAGAACGAGTATCATAAAACTGATAGCTATAGATGGCATAAGGAGAATTGCGATGTCTTTAGAAAAATATAAAGTATTTAACTTGATTGAGGATGTGAAAAAGTTAAAAGTGTTATTTATTCTAGAATCTCCCTATATCAATGAATATATCCATCAACATCCAGCGGCAGGCGAGTCGGCGCTTGAGCTCACTCAATTTTTGATGACTCAAGGGTATTTAAAGGATTTTGATGCCCAATTGCCATTAGGCTGTAATATCAAAGCACTAAATTATCAGCCACTGGGTATTTTGAACTGCTCTACGTTGCCACTGAATAAAGCGTTTTACCCTTGCGCTTTAAATAGTGAAGACTTAGCAAAAGTGAATGAATTGGCAGCTATTAAACAAAATTTAAATCAAAGTAATCCGAATAAATTACCTGTATATTTGAAGAAAAACGGTGTTTTTAAAGACTTTGTTAGTCGATTAACTGAAGTGCTTGAGCAAGCGCCAGCTGATATTATCATCGTACCTTGCGGCGATACTGCAATTGGGTTTATGGATGCTTTTAAAACAATTTATCAGAAGCCTTTGACGGTTTTAGATAGTTTACCGCATCCAACTGAGCCAGATTGGGCTGAGAAGATAGCCACCATTAATTTGACAGATTATATCGCGCCCCAGCTATTGCCTTAGTTATGATTGCACTCTACCTATAATGACCAAATAATAAATGCAAATCTTTCAAAGATGTATACTGATTTGCAAAAGGTAAGCTCGAGAGTCTGTAGGAAAATACAGGAGATGATAGATACTGAGTTATAGTCTACAAATAAGCTATTCAAACCGATGCGACAATCCTTTAGATAGAGCCTGATAAAGGCTGTGAAATTTCATTCTACTTCTATTAACAGTAGTGTGTTTTTTACCGTAAATCAGCGATATCCCTATCATAAAAATAAGAGCGTAATATGCAATTAGAAATCAATGTTATCGATGCCTTTACTAATACTGTGTTTAAAGGCAATTCAGCGGCAGTGATTATCACAGAAAGTTGGTTGTCTGAGAAACTCATGCAATCTATTGCTTTTGAAAATAATTTATCAGAGACGGCTTTTATAGTCTTGGATAATAAAGGTACTTATCATATTCGATGGTTTTCACCGCTTACGGAGATTGATTTTTGTGGTCATGCGACCTTGGCTTCTGCCTTTGTACTGTTTAAGAAAAACCCTACTTTGACGTCTATTAAGTTTTCAGCTGAAGCAGTTGGGGTTTTAGCGGTCAAGCAAACCGATCATGATAAAATACAGATGGATTTTCCCAATACTAAGCCTGAGAAAGTCAGTGAAATCCCTGATAGTTTGCTGGCAGGATTGTCTATTGCCCCTATTGAAGTCTATAAAAACGCACAGGCATATTTTGTGATTTATGACTCGGAATTTGACGTGTTAAATGTAGAGCGTGATAATGACGCGCTAAAACAACTTGCGCCTCTCGATGTGGTTGTCACTTGTCAGGCTAAATCTGCCCACTACAAAGACTACGATTTCATTTCACGTTATTTCTGGCCTGCCAATGGTGGTGATGAAGACCCAGTTACGGGTTCGGCTCATACTGGATTAGCGCCATTATGGGCACAGCGACTGGGTAAAAATACATTGGTTGCTTATCAAGCGTCAAAACGTGGCGGGGTGCTAGATTGTGTGGTTACAGGAGATAGAGTGCTTATCTCTGGTCATGCTGTGCATTATTTGACGGGATTTATCACGGTCGAGGAGTAACTTTTGTCTGAATTAAAAACAGTAGGGCTTTTTGCTCTTACTGCATTGGCTGAAATCGCAGGTTGTTATCTGCCTTATCTGTGGCTACGAGAGGGTAAGTCAGTTTGGTTACTCATACCTGGTGCCCTGAGTTTGATAGCTTTTGTATGGCTGCTGTCATTACATCCAGCTGCTGCCGGTAGGGTCTATGCCGCTTATGGCGGTGTTTATATTTCGATGGCGATTTTATGGTTGTGGACGGTGAATGGTATACGCCCAACGACGTGGGATATTGTAGGTTCTGCTATCGCTTTATTGGGCATGGCAATTATTATGTTTGCGCCGCGCAGTACTTAGATTATGAGTCAAAGTGCGCAAATTAAAGCTTGTTAATTCAAGATTTAGTAAATTCATACCAGCAGTACTATAAGGTATCGATATTGCTTTTCACTGATCATATAAATAAAAAAATGCCAATCAAACCATTAAGCTTGATTGGCATGTTGAGACACTTACTATTAATGCTTTCCTAAGATGCTACCATTATCATCTTTCTTTGATTGTTTAGCCGCTTTTTTCTCTTTTGCCGTTAATAGCGGCTTCTTTTTGACATTCTTCTTACTATCTTGACCTTTACTCATGATGTTGTCCTTTTATGTGACTGATTAATACTTATTAAAATCAGTATAGCCCTAAGGGTGATTAATAGCTAGCTTCAAGCAAATGGACGCTGGCGTTAATAAGTGCTTACTTACGAATACATCACGATTTGCTATAATGAGCAGCAAGCCGATAAATCGCGGCAAACCTTTATCCTATTATTATTTAGCACAATGATGCTTACTGTTTTGGTTGATTATTATGCGTATCCGTAAACTGTTTAAATTTGAAAACGCCCATATTGTGCGTAACTGTAGCTCTGAGCGCTGCAAACACTCGATTCATGGTCATAGCTATCAGGTTGAGCTGATACTTGAGGCCAAGCGTTTAGATCATGGGCAGATGGTCTATGATTTTGGCTTATTAAAATCCTCTATTAAAGACATTATCGACAGCTTTGATCATGCGATTTGTTTTTGGAGTAAAGACGATCCTGAGTACATCGCTGCCTGTAAGAAATTCAGTGCACGCTGGATCAGCTTGCCGGTATCGCCATCAGCAGAGCAGTTCTCGCGGGTGATATTCTTTTGGGCGCAAGAGATTCTGCAACAGACACAAATGCAAAATGGCGAAGCGGATGTCAGCGTATATTCAGTGATTGCGCACGAAACTGCGACTGGTTACGCGCAGTGTTTTGCTGATGATGTGAGCAATGAGCAAATGGGTAAGTTGGTGCTAAAGGATTTCGAATTTAGCGAGCAAGTATGTGCAGAGTGGCATGACCCTGAGCTATATGCCAAACTGATACGTGGTGAGAGTTTCGTTAATCCAGCAGTCACAATGCAAGTACAGGTAGATTGAGTTTAATGAATAATAATCAAACGATTGAAGACGCAGCTATAAGTGGTGGTAAGAATTTGAAGACTTTGACGCTGCATTCAGAAAAAGATACTCAGCGTTTGGCTGAGCAATTGGCAGCTTTGCCGCTGACAGGTAGTGTGTGGCTGGCAGGAGATTTGGGTGCGGGTAAAACCACATTAACTCGCTATTGGTTGCAAGCGCTAGGGCATAAAGGAGCGGTGAAAAGTCCGACTTATACCTTGGTTGAGCCTTATAGTATTACCCAAAATGACGGCTCAATTAAACCTGTTTATCATGCTGACTTATATCGTTTACAAGATCCAGAAGAGCTGTCTTTTATTGGCTTTGATGAGTATTTGGATGAGCCAAATGCGTTGGTTATCATTGAATGGGCTAGCCGTGCGCACAGCTATTTGCCGCCGCCTACTATGTTTATTGATATGATTCAAAGTAATAGCAATGATGATAAAGAATCTCGCCAAGTTGCAATACGATTGTCAAAGGCAGGACAAGTACAAGGTTTTGACTTATCCAGTCTAAATCTTTAGTCCAAATCGTGCTACAGATGTTTAAAGCCTTAAAATCTGCCTCTATTATTTTTAATATATGATACCCATCAATGCTACATAGCCACACCAATACACGCATTAAAAAACTATCGCCGCTGCTTATTAATCAATTAGCAGCGGGTGAAGTCGTGACGCGTCCAGCAGCTGTGGTCAAAGAGCTACTGGAAAATGCAATTGATGCTCATGCCACAGATATCGAGGTCCGCATTACCCAAGGTGGCATGGGTATGATTGAGGTAATTGATAATGGCGTTGGGATTCATCCTGATGATATGGTCATGGCAGTCACGCGTCATGCCACTAGCAAAGTCGCTGATGTGGCACACTTGCACGGAATTACAACGCTGGGTTTTCGCGGGGAAGCACTGGCAGCGACGGCTGCTGTTTCCCGTTTGACCTTAACCAGTAGTCATAATGACAGCGGTATTGGTCGTCAGTTGCAAGTTGCCGGTATATTAGGCGATACGCCAAAATTAATACCCGTTGTGCATCATCGCGGTACTACTATTACAGTCAAAGATTTATATTTCAACGTACCAGCACGCCGCGGTAATTTGAAATCTATCGCGACTGAGTTCAGTCATATCGAAACGATTGTCCGTGAAGTGGCTTTAGCACGCGCTGATGTGGCGCTGACGCTTTTTCATGATAATAAAAAACGGCTATCACTGTCGGTAAACACTATAAATAAAGATACTGAAAATTATCTGCCGCTATCACGTTTGGAACAAGCGACTGGATTGGCACTTGCAGAGCAGGCAATTGAAGTCGCGGTTGATTTATCTAGCCTAACGCAGCAATTTGGAAGTTCTTCTGCTACTCATGCTAATGGTGAATATGCTGATAATGTACGCACTATGCAACCGGCGAGTATTGGCGGTTGGTTGTGGGCAAGTTATGATGCCAACCATAGTTTACCAAAGCTTATTTATGTAAATGGCAGATTGGTAAAAGAGGCATTAATTAGCAATCAGCTTCGTCAAATGGTTCAAAGTGTACAGCTAGCAGGTATGGGTTATGCGCTTTATTTTGAGTTACCAACTCAGTGGATCAATGTTAATGTTCATCCTTCCAAGCAGCGTATCAAGATTAGCCCGCTGAACAATATCATGGCGCATTTAAGTCATGCGGTTCGTGCGAAGTTAAGAGGGCTTAATACCACGAAAATTGTTCGCTCTAAAGAGCGAGCACCAAATGATAATATTTCCATAAGAAAGTCGTTTAATGCGTTAGACGCAATAACATCATCTACCAACAATGCAACGGCAAGTCAGCAAGTGCAAGCTCTTAAGCAACCATATCAGCTGTCAGAAAATGAGTCGTTATCCGAAAGTATTAAAGACTTTCATATTGATGAGCCTGTAGAAGACAGTCGTCATGCTGTAAACAGTTACCCTGTAAACACACCACCTTTACCAGTTTGCTTAGAAGTTATAGATAGTGTCACTGATCTGGTAGCTTCTTCAGTTATATATAGCAATGACGATAAAGCGCTGCCTTGGTTGCTATTTTATTATCAAGGGCAGTGTGCGCTAATTAGTGCTGAGAGATGGCAGTCAAGATTAAAAGTATTGTTTGAGTCAACTATCTTTAGCAGCACTATGTATAACAACGCCAAAGTATTAAATAGTACTACTACCAATCAACAATTGGCGAAGATAACCATGCAAATGTCTGAACAAGATGCACGAGCTTTTGTAGCAGATATGGAAGCTATACTGAGCAAATATGCTATCCACTCTATAGATAGTCAACAATTAGTCACATTGATGTTATCATCTGCGCTTAAATAGCGGTATTGTGAAAATAGGGTATTTTCTATAGTTAAGACATATCGCTGAGCTATCAATAATTTACCTTATTGTTCTTAAAACCATGACCATCAAAGGCAAGTATATGCGACTTTCGTCTGATAGCCTATCTTCTTACTTGATTCCCAATTTGGCGGACAATAGCGTGGTGTGCTTGATGGCACCAACCGCGAGTGGTAAGACCGCTTTGGCTTATGAGCTTTATGATAGCGGTCGTTATGAGCTGATTTCGGTAGATTCAGCATTGGTGTATCGTGACATGACGGTCGGTACCGCAAAGCCAAATGCTGCTGAGCTGGCACGATACCCCCATTATTTGGTCGATATCATTGATCCTATGCAAAGCTATAGTGTCGCTGAGTTTGTCAATGATGTGGCAAGATTAATTGATAGCTGTCATCAGAATGGCAAAATACCCTTGTTGGTCGGCGGTACGATGATGTATTACATGGCATTGCTTGATGGACTCTCACCAGTGCCTGATAGTGATGACAGTGTTCGCGCGCGCGTTGAGCAGTGGCGCCAAGATGAGGGAATCAGTGCGCTATATGATTATCTTGGTAAAGTTGATGCTATCAGCCATGAGCGCCTTAATGCAACTGATACCCAGCGTATTACCCGTGCTGTTGAAGTATATTTGCAAACTGACATTCCTATCAGTGACTGGCAGCGTCAGCCCAAGCAAGCATTGGCACATAATCCCAATCAACAGTGGCATGCTTTGGCGGTTATGCCAGACCGTCCATGGTTACATACGCGTATTGAGCAGCGATTAGATATCATGTGGCGTGAAGGATTGGTAGCAGAGGTTATCAGTTTGCTTGAGCATTATCCTCTGACCCCAAGCTTACCTTCGATGCGCTGTGTTGGTTATCGACAAGTATTAGAGTATTTGGTACAGACTAATCACCCTGTATTTGAACAGCCTCATTTGGATAAAGCGCAGTTTTATGATGCTTTTGCTCAATCGGAACCATCAAGTAACGAAAGTAAAGAGCAAGATACCACGATTCAAAGTAGCATAACTCAGACGCATCTACCAATGGCAACTGCCCAAACCGAAGCGCTTGCTTGTCAGCAAATGCAAAATAAGGCATTATATGCTACAAGGCAGTTAGCAAAGCGCCAATACACGTGGCTGCGAAAAGTGATGCAACTGTCTAATACGGCAGCAGTGCCTGCAATAGGATCAATAACAGCGTCGTCGACATCCATTGTTGGCTCTGATGATGTGACAGATTTTCAAAAAAATAAGTTAATATTGCACTCATTTAGCACTATGGAGCAGGCGAGAGCGTATTTGGTTTAATGAGTGATATCAGTCGTTTGCCTATATCTAGATTTGTCAGACCATTAGTGTTCTGTAATATTAATGGTCGAGCTGTAGTAATAAAAACACAGCATGACCGTATAACATCATACAAAGATACGAAAGTAATGACAATTAGTTTCAAAGTATAATGTATATAACTGTTATAATTTGATTATATGAAAGTGTTAACTGTTGCAAGCGTTGATTGCTTTTTAGTGATTATTCATCAACATTTGGTGATAGAGGTGACCCATGCAACACTTGGTTACTTAATTTATGAAAATAACGACATATTCACGATAAAGTAGAATGACTTAACAAGCTTTAGCACTTATTTAGATACGTTTTATAAATAAAACTTATTATTGTATCTACCCTTAGCCATTATAATTGCAGTAACCCTTAAAATAATTGGCGCTAACAATAATTATATAATATTTAGGAGAGATTTCATGTCAAAAGGACAAACTTTACAAGATCCGTTCTTGAACTCACTACGCAAAGATCGCATTCCTGTTTCTATTTTTTTAGTGAACGGTATTAAGCTGCAAGGTCAAATAGAATCATTCGATCAGTATGTGGTTTTGCTGAAAAATACCGTCAGTCAGATGGTATATAAGCATGCTATCTCAACAGTCGTCCCAGCACGTAATCCTCGTAGCAGCACAACGCCAAGCGCGACTACTCAAAGCCAAGGCGCAGCACCAATGGGCTATCCGAGTCAAAGTGGCGGTGTGAGCGGTGGTTTTGAGCGTGGCGGTAGCGCAAATCCAGCTACTGGTGGCGGCTTTGAAGAACGTGGTTTTGCCAATCGTAGTGGCTTTAATCGTGGAGGCTTTAGTCAAGGCCAAGAGCGCGGCTTTGAGCGCGGTAGCTTTGGTCAAGGTCAAGAGCGCGGTTTTGAGCGTGGTGGTTTTGGTCAAGATCGTGGTTTTGAAGCGCCGTCAGAGAATGTGGGTTATGACAACAAACCTAATGACGAATCTGGTGATAGTAACTCTTAGACCCTCCTACTAAGACATGAGATATCCTATTGAGACCTACTATTATAGTGGGTTTTTTTGTATTGATATTCTTATAAGTAATAACGTTTTAATGCACCCACGATAGCCTTAGGGCTGTATTCCTACAGAATCATATTAATATTGACCATAATTATTAATATGATTCATAGTATTATAAAATGTATAGTAAAATGATTCATCAAATTATAATAATATATAGCCAAAAATATAGAGTCATTGCAAACAAAAAATTAATAAAATATAGAGCCACTGTATGAATAGTCCTGAACGCAATCTAACCCATGAGCAATTTATTAGTACCGCTATTGATGCCATCAATACTGAAAAGGCGGCACTAGCATTACTGACCGAGCAAATAGATGATAGATTCGCTCAGGCTTGTGACATCATTTTGGCATGTCAAGGTCGTGTGGTTGTGACAGGGATGGGTAAGTCGGGATTGATTGGTCGTAAGATAGCGGCGACATTTGCGTCTACTGGTACGCCATCGTTCTTTATGCATCCTGGTGAAGCAGGGCATGGTGACCTCGGAATGTTGGTCAAAGGGGATGTGTTACTTGCCATCTCTAACTCTGGCGAGTCAGATGAGATAAAAATGCTCTTGCCTGTGGTCAAGCACTTAAATATTCCGCTGATTAGTATCAGTCGAGATAAACGAGGTATGCTGCCCCATGCTGCGGATATTATCTTGACTCTTGGTAAGTCGCAAGAAGCTTGCCCGCTCAATCTTGCTCCTACCTCAAGTACCACAGCAACTCTAGCACTCGGTGACGCATTGGCAGTTGCCTTAGTGCATGCCCGCAATTTTACCTCAGAAGATTTTGCGTTATCGCATCCTGCAGGTGCATTGGGTCGTCAATTACTGACCCGCGTAGAAGATTTGATGCATACTAAGACAGAGGACTTGCCACTCATCAATCAGCAAGCACCGTTACAAGAAGCATTATTTATCATGTCAGCTGGGCGATTGGGCATGACGGTGGTCACAGATGATGAGAAAAAAGTAGTCGGTATATTTACCGATGGTGATTTAAGGCGAGGATTGGAAAAAGGCATTGATTTGCAGACCCCTATGTGTGAGCTGATGGTGAGTAGCCCTCGTCGTATCAGTAAATCCATGCGAGCATCAGATGCGCTTAGCGTGATGAATGAAAATGCTATCAGTCAATTGCTTATTATCGATGATGACCAGCGCCTAGAAGCTATTATTACGGTACATGATTTACTACAAGCTGGTGTAAAATAAACGTTATATTAGAATATCTATTAATAGAAGAGATGACTGATGCAAGACTTAATCAAGAAAGCCGGACAAGTGAAGTTATTGGTCATGGACGTTGATGGTATTTTATCAAATGGTCAAATTATCTATGATGCCAATGGTGTTGAGACCAAAGCGTTTTCTGTCTATGATGGTGTAGGCGTCAAGTCATTAGCCCGTTATGGTATTTTGACTGCGATTATTACCGGTCGTAGCAGTTCTATGGTCGATAAACGCGCCACTGAAATTGGTGTAGATTATATTGTCCAAGGACGTGATGATAAGTTAGTAGCATTAAATGAGCTGCTTGCAAGCCTTGATCCGGCGCTTCATATCACAGCTGCTGATTGCGCTTATATGGGTGATGATTTGCCAGATATCAAAGCCATGCAAACAGTAGGATTTGCTGCTACTGTGCCAAATGCCCAAGCAGAGGTTATCAATCGCAGTGATATGGTGACCACGCGAGCCGGCGGTACAGGCGCCGTACGTGAAGTATGTGATCTCATTTTAAAGGGTCATGGACATTACCAAGACTTTATCGCGCACTATACGCTTGATGAAGTAAAAAATCAGGATGACTTATCGTGAATACTCGTGTTTTAATAGTCATTACCTTGATCATCGCTGGTCTTGCTGGTTGGTTTTTTAAGCAGCAAGGGGACATTACGCCGCCAGTCAATATTGAAACCTCTGATGTCGATTATGAAGCAACAGATATTAAAGCGGTACAAACGAATGAGCAAGGCGAGACCGAATATGAGCTGAGCGCTGAGTCATTGACGCACAATCCGGCAACCAATAAAGATGAGATGAAAGGCATTACCATGAATTGGGAGCCTTCGGATGAGCAGCGTTATCGTATCGAAGCGGGCACAGCAGCTATCAGTCAGCAGACGGGCGAGCTGAGCTTATCAGGTGGATTTTCTTTAATCAGTGAAGGCAAAACAGCTAAGCCTGAAGTCGAACCCATTAAGGTCACTGGTGCCACATTGAAAGGTAATACTAAGTCAGGTCAAGTGTATAGTAATGAGCCAGTTAAGGTTGAACAAGGTATGAACCGTTTTGAGGCATCGAGTATGAAAGCCAATCTTGAAACGGGCGACTATGAATTTGGTCAAGTGGCGGTCTCTTTCACGCCCGCTGATCGTCAAGACAAAGCCCTGTTTTAATTAGCATATTATTCAGTGAAGCATCTAGCAGGAAGTTTGCAAACTCTACTACCCATTATAAAACGAGTAATTTTCATGAAATCTAATTCTTTGCCTACTTTACGCTTGCTATCGACACGCTCTATTCAAGTGTCGCATAGATTGCGTGCACTGCCAGTGGTTATGCTGTTGGCGCTGCCACTATACAGCCATGCTTTGCCATCAGATGCCAATCAGCCTATTAAATTATTGGCAGACAAAGCCACTTATAGTGAGCGTAGCGGTATTACAAGCTATTCTGGTACAGTAGTTATTACTCAAGGTACGTTTAAGATGACCGCTGATAATATCACGGTTAATTTATCACAAGGTCGAAGTATCAATTCTGCAGTAGCAACAGGGCGTCCAGCGACGATGCAGCAAGTTGTGACGCAAGAAAAAGGTCTGGCAAAAGGTCAGGCAAATAAGATTGACTATAATGCTGTGACGGGTATCGTGACGCTAACGGGCAATGCAAAATTGGTACAAAATGGTGCAAGCTTCGCAGGTAATGTTATTCGTTATAGCCTAAAAGCTGGTGATGTGGAAGCGACTGCTGGCGGCAATCAGCGCGTCGAATTGGTATTCCCGCCTAACAATAGTACCAGCCAGAGTGGTATACGTTAGGCTATATGACGACTTAAGTCATAACACCTGCGATAAATATAAACAAACGACTAAACATTTCAGTGGTTGCTATCCATTTAGATGCGACCACCTTATGAGTAAGTTATGAATGATAATAAAAATAATGCCAGTTTAGTAGAAAACCAAACCATAACAGCGCATGATGCTGTTGAGCCGGTCGCTCGTTTGTCGATGCAAAACTTGGGTAAGCGCTATGGTAAGCGCTGGGTCGTCAAAGATGTCTCATTTTCTGTTGAGCAAGGGCAAGTGGTTGGATTGTTAGGTCCAAATGGAGCAGGTAAAACGACCAGTTTTTATATGGTAGTCGGACTGGTCAATATGGATAAAGGCCGTGTCACCTTGGGAAATATGGACTTATCTAAATATGCCATGCATGAGCGTGCGCGTGCCGGTATTGGTTATTTACCGCAAGAAGCCTCTATTTTTCGTAAGCTATCCATTGAAGACAATATTTTAGCCATTTTACAAACTCGTAAAGATTTGAATGGTAACCAGCAGCGTCAAGAGCTTGAAAAGCTCATTAGTGATTTTCACTTAGAACATGTACGAAAATCTCTAGGTATGAGCGTATCAGGCGGTGAGCGTCGTCGTTGTGAGATTGCTCGCGCTCTAGCAGCTGACCCCAAGTTTATCTTACTAGATGAGCCTTTTGCCGGTGTAGATCCTATCTCTGTCGGTGATATCAAAGATGTCATTTTAGCGCTCAAACGACGTGGTATCGGTGTGTTAATCACTGATCACAATGTTCGTGAGACCTTAGCGATTTGTGAAAAAGCCTATATTGTTTCAGAAGGCGCTATCATTGCTGAGGGTACCTCAGAAGAAGTTCTGGAAAATGAGCTGGTGAAATCTGTGTATCTTGGTAAAGACTTTCAGGTATAGACTAATTGATTGATTACTGAATTATGCTGACATAAGATTTGTTACTTTGCATTCTTAGTCAGCCATCTCTATATTGTGCCGTTCGCAAAAATCCTTCTATAAAACATTGCTTCTTACAGCAACTGCTTGTTTATCTTAATATTTATACTTTAGTTCTTATCTTCAAAAATACGCTTATAAGCGTCATTCCCTTTCATATACTCTCTCTTTTAAACTTGAACACCTGCATAAGGCTTCTATATTATGGCAAAAAATAAAACCAGTTATGTCTGTCAAGCTTGCGGTGCTCATTTTGGCAAGTGGGCAGGGCAATGCAGTGATTGCGGCGAATGGAATACTTTGACTGAAGCGCCTAACGTCAGTATGCCACATCATAATAAAAACGTAGCAAAGCCCAATGCTGGTCGCGCCATACCTCGTAATGCAAGTGGTGCTGGTACACCGGCGGGCAATTATGCAGGAACGCATAGTGCTGTGATGCCGCTCAATGCAGTGAGCGTAGGTTTAGATACTAGGTTGCCGACTGGTATTAGTGAATTTGATCGTGTGTTGGGCGGTGGATTGGTTGCAGGTTCTGTGGTACTGATTGGCGGTGATCCCGGTATCGGAAAATCGACCATTCTACTGCAAACTGCGACCAATATGGCAAAAGCGGATTCACTGGCAGGAAGCGCTTTGTATGTGACTGGTGAGGAATCATTGGCACAGGTTGCTATGCGGGCAAAGCGCTTGGATTTGCCTGCGGACAGACTTCGTGTGCTCGCTGAAACCAATGTCGAGACTATTTGTGCCGCCTTGACTCAAGAGCAGCCAGCGATTGCTATTATTGATTCCATTCAGACTATTTATACTGATGCGATTAACTCTGCACCAGGCGGGGTCAGTCAAATTCGAGAGTCAGCGGCGATTTTGACGCGTTATGCTAAGCAAACGGGTACGGCACTTTTTTTGGTAGGACATGTCACTAAAGAAGGCACGCTTGCTGGTCCACGCGTTCTTGAGCATATGGTTGATACGGTATTGTACTTTGAGGGTCAATCTGATTCGCGTTTTCGTATGATTCGTGCCGTTAAAAACCGTTTTGGCGCGGTTAATGAGCTAGGTATTTTTGGCATGACGGATATGGGACTAAAAGAGGTTGCCAATCCATCAGCGATATTTTTGAGTCGCTATGACAAGCCCGTGGCGGGTTCTGTGGTTATGGTCAGCCGAGAAGGCACAAGACCGCTATTGGTAGAGGTACAAGCCTTGGTTGATGACTCTCAAGGCTCACCAAGACGTATGGCATTAGGATTAGACTTTCAGCGCTTGTCTATGCTGTTAGCAGTGATGCATCGCCATGGCGGTATCCATACTAGCGGGCAAGATGTGTATGTCAACGTCGTGGGCGGTGTTAAAGTGATAGAAACTGGGTCGGACTTGGCAGTATTATTAGCCTGTGCGTCCAGCATTAGAGAAAAAGCATTGCCATCGTCATTGGCGGTTTTTGGTGAAGTGGGGTTATCAGGAGAAATTCGTCCTGTACCCAATGGACAAGAGCGTTTAAAGGAAGCCATGAAGCATGGTTTTAAGCATGCCATTATTCCTAAAGCCAATGCGCCTGCCAAAGATGCGCCGCAGTTTAAAGGCATTAATGTCATTGCAGTCGAACGTCTTGATGATGCGATTGCGAGTGCATTCGAGTTATAGTTTGTTGATCTAACATTTATAACTATAAACCTTGTAAATTTAAGACACGCAAAAGCGCCTAACTATTAATTAGTTAGGCGCTTTTATTTAAATCTAAAAATATTTGTACAAAACCGTTAAAGGCTTAAACCGCGAATGGTCTAAAACGTTAATGGTTTAAGAAGAAGGTCCTGAAACACGCTCAATCGCGACGTTACCGACACCTTTAGCAGTAATACCAAGTTTTTTGGCAGCACCATAAGATAAATCCATCACACGATTACCATGGAACGGACCACGATCATTTACTTTAACGATGACGCTTTTACCATTGGTTTTGTTGGTCACTCTAACATAACAGTTTAATGGCAATGAGCGATGTGCAGCCGTTAAACCATTCATATCAAAAGTTTCGCCACTGGCGGTTTTGCGACCATGAAACTGGCGACCATACCAAGAAGCTAAACCGGTTTGCTTGAATTTGCTGACAGAGTTAGAGGCAACGGCTGTTAAGCGCTCTAACACATCTTCATCATTACTGACTTGGGCGGTATCACTGGCTAACAGTGAGCTGCTAAGCGCTAATGAGGCAGGTTGGCGTGCAGACTTGACTAAGCTTGATGCGCCGTCATGTTGGCGACTAAGTTCACCAAGTACACGGTCGATATGGGAGGCGTTATCTTGCGAGATCATAGCAAGGGAGGTTCTTGATTCTACAGCATTTGCATTAGAAGCGATTGCAGAGCCAGCAAATAGTACCGCTGACATTGTAAGTAAACCAGATAAACGCTTATTCATAAATACCTCTATGACTTATACCTTAGAACCTAACTCTAAAAACATCTTAGATTGAGCGAGATAGTGTTAGACCAATCTAACAATACCGCAAACTCCAAAACCGATATCAATCTATCTTCTTTATAATGACTGATTTTATCATTCGGCTTTTATAAGTTCTAACGTATGGTAATTTTTAATTCATGATCATAACTGGATGGATGATTGTAAATAATCCACTTATGACACGCTCAAATGATAGTTAACAATCTTAATTAAAATATCCATCAACAACTAAAATCAGATACTAATATTCGATAAACAGCCTTTTTTAACATTGCTAAGTTAATAAAGGGTTTCGAGAGTTTTACGTATGAGTTTGTTATTAAACCGTTAATTAAGTAGTGACTTTGAAAGTCTAAAGTCTACAAGTTGCTAACTATACGGATGAGCTACAACGACAATATAATTAAATGCTAACTTTCTTAGTAGGTCTGTACAGGTTATGTATAAATGACACTAAGACGAGATTAACGCAAATAATTGTAAAAGACAAGGAATAAAACAGACTGGCATTCAATCCTAAATACTGAATATTAGGTATAATTTGCAAGGATGGTATTTGAAAATATTATTAATTAAATCATAATCTTATGATCCAATAAGGTGTAATAAAATTATAGTTTTTATAATAGTTCATATATAATTGATTACAAATAAGATGGGCAAAAATGAACTTATTTACTAAGATTTTTGCACATTCTATCTTTACGTATAGTTACTTAGTAACTAGATTTTAAGTCAAATTTGTGCGGTTATTTGTTAATCGATTCAATTTTGAAACATGCTATGTTATGTTTTCTTTATGTATTCAGCCATCTATGTATCATCGCCATTTTCACTATGTTAGATACTGACATAAGCTATTGAATACTTAATTTCTGAAAAATTCATTGCACCTTGATAGGGCTTATAGAGGGTATAAAAAAAGAGACCGTATTATTAAAATATTGTCTCTTTAGGTATAAAAATGGAGATACTTAGTCTGACTTGTGCGTATGAATGGACATCAGTAAACCAAAACCTGCCATTAAAGTAACAATGGCAGTACCACCATAACTGATAAAAGGCAGAGGTACGCCAACGACAGGTAAAATACCGCCGACCATACCAACATTGACAAAGACATACACAAAAAACGACATCGCAATCGCGCCTGCTAGTAGTCGGCTATAAGTATCAGGATGAGAAAAGGCAATATATAAGGCGCGGGTCAATAAGCATGCATAAATAAACATCAATAGTATGACGCCAAGCAAGCCAAACTCTTCAGAGAAAGCCGCGATAATAAAGTCGGTATGACCTTCTGGTAAGAAATGTAAATGCGACTGCGTACCCTCTAAATAGCCTTTACCCGTTAGACCGCCGGAGCCGATAGCAGTTTTGGACTGAATGATATTCCAGCCAGCACCTTGCACATCTGCCTCAGGATTGAATAGTGTGAGTACACGGGTACGCTGATAGTCGTGTAACAAAAAATTCCAAGCAAAGGCAACAAGCGGGATCGACAAAGCAACCGCACCAGCTATCAGTTGCCACGATAGCCCTGCCAAAAACAGCACAAAGATACCGCTAGCAGCGACTAATAATGAAGTGCCAAGATCTGGCTCTTTAGCGATTAATAAGACTGGCACCACAATTAACGCCAAGGTAATGCCGATACTGGGTAGTGAAGGGGGCAGATCACGCTTAGACAAAAACCACGCACACATCATAGGCATGCCAAGCTTCATAAACTCTGAGGGCTGCACACTGCCAAATCCCGGTAGATTAATCCAGCGCTGCGCCCCCATGCGTACTTCACCGATAATATCAACCAACACCAGTAGTATCAGACCTAACACATAAAAGATGGGCGTAAAGGTACGATAAAGGCTCGGTGGTATCTGCGCCATGATAAACATAACGGTAAAAGCGACACCATAGCTGACCATTTGTCGTAGCACCATACTCGTATCTTGGGCGGCTGCACTATATAAAATCGTTAGCCCAATACAACAAACGGTCAATAATAAAAGGGTCAACCAAGGGTCAATATGACTACGTTGCCAAAAGGTCGGTGTCTGACCTTGACCGAAATGGTGGCTCTGTCGGGAAAAACGATATTGCGGGTTAGAAGACATAGGCAAAGTGTGACTGGCAGTTGGCGTGGAAGAAGGGCTATATTTAGCAGAAGACTTAAGAAAATCGATAATTATAGGGCATTTAACCGATTAGATGATAAAAAAAGTAACTTGTCGGTAATAAAGTAACGTCAATATAAAAATAATGAGGATAAGTGTTAATAACGAATAAGTCGCTGCCAATTGGTGACGATAGTTTAGCTTGCTTGCTTAAAATTTGATAGTATCGATAAAACGTTTTTAGCGGTGTTTGTTGCAATGATCGAAATAACAAAACAAGTTTACAGGCAAATCCACAAGCCTATTATTGCACTCTGTATTTGTGCCAGCATTATGAGTGCCCATGCCGCTATTATTAGTGATAATAGTGAGCGCCGTATCCAAGTACGTCAGGGTAGCAGTGTGAACAACAGCAATGCCAATATCTATATCACGCCATCTGCACAAAGAGCGCCTTATAATGCAGGTGTCACTATCTTAAGTGGGTCAGGCGGCGATAGTATGCAAGGACTCATTCAGCAAAAGCAGCGTGAGTTTGAATTTGATGCCAGCTTATCGATAGAGGAGAATAAACGTGTCATTACTAATAGAAGTACGCCGCGTTATAACACCACCTATAGCACAGGTAATAGCAATTACAATGATTTTATCAGCATGGATTTTAATACTTGGCTCAACAGTAATAGCTATCGCGCAAGCCAAGTAGCAAACTATCAGCGCTATTTAAGCGCGCGTGTCGGCGCTCGAAACGTACCGCCTTTGTCACAGCTACTGACCACCGCTCGCAGTTGGGACAAATGTGGCTATGAGCCGTATCAACTGCCTCCTCAGGAGCTGTGGTCAAACATTGTACCGACATTGCAGCTATATAGTCAGCTGAAAAGCCAAGGGATTCTGCCAGCAAACAGTGAGATACGCTCGGTATATCGTAGTCCCGGATTAAATGACTGTGCAGGCGGCGCAAGTAGTAGTAAGCATATGACAGCTGGCGCGATTGATATTTGGGTGCCAGATTATGAAAGTAGTCCATGGCAGCTGAGCCGAATGCAAGACAGCTTATGTGAGTTTTGGCAATATCAGGGTCAGTCGCACAATTTTGGTCTAGGGTTGTATTCTACAGGTGCTATACATTTAGATACCGATGGTTATCGTAAATGGGGCTTTAATCATGCCAGTAGCAGCTCTGCCTGCCGCTACTGACGATAATTCTAAGATAGAAAAAAAGCTCAGCCCGTATATATAATGGGCTGAGCTTTTTTATAGCACTATAAAAAATAAATTAACTATTTAGCCACCTTCTTATCCCAAGGATTGACCTCACCAACGGTCACAATTAAGAAGTCATCAGGCTTTAAGGTATCACGCAGGGTCTGATTCACCTCCGCTAATTTGACTTGTTCGATACGATTGACATAGTTACTAAGATAGCTTGTTGGTAGCTGATAAAAATTCATCATACCAAGCAAACCATTAATACCAGCGTTACTGGCAAAACCCATTGGGAAGCTGTTTTTTAAATTGTCCGTGGTCAGCTTCATCTCAGTACTAGTAATACCATTTTTTAACGTGTCATTAATAACGTCTAAGCTAGCATTAATCGCAGCACGAGCCTTGTCATTACGAGTCGAAAAACCTATCTGATAAGGTCCACGTGTCAGCATCGGACTCATCGAGCCTGAAATACCATAAGTATAGCCAAGGTTTTGTCTGATTTCCGTCATCAGTCGTGCATTAAAATCGCCCCCTGCGAGCACCTCGTTGCCAACGGCAAAACTGGTTTGCTTTTGCTGCGCTTGAGGATCCGTTGCACGCTTATCACCAAGTTGCCCCATCAGTACTGTCGTTTGAGTGCTAGGAAAGGGAATATGAATATGCTGAGACTTCGTCAATGGTTTTGGTTCAGGCAGAATAGGCGCTGCTTGACCAGTAGGTAAACCTGCCGTGATGTTTTCTGCCAGTTTTTTGGCTTGCGCTAAAGTGAGATTACCTGTCATAGAAAGGCTAGCGTTGGCGGCAACCAGATAGCGATTTTTAAAATCTATCAGCTGTTGTCTTGTGATATTAGGTACTGTCTCAAGTGTACCAACAGAAGGATGAGCATAAGGATGGGCGCCATAGAGTGCTTTATCAAAAGCAAGGCTGGCAAGGCTGTTTGGGTCTTGTTTTTGCTGCTGCAAGCCGACCAATAAACGGGCTTTATTGCGGGCTAAAATTTGCTCATTAAAACTTGGTTCGGTGAGCATTTGGGTCATCAAATCGATGGCAGATAATAGATGTTTATCGTCAGATAAACTGCGTAATGAGACCGTAAACATATCTTTATAGGCACTGCTGCCTAGATTGATGCCTAAGGTTTCAACCGCGCGAGTAAATTCATTTTCATCTAAACGTTTGGAGCCTTGTTCGAGCATGGTCGCTGTCATATTGGCGATACCAAAACCTGTGCTACTGATACTGCCATCGCGTGCGCTACCAGCATTAAAACGTAAATCGATGTCGACAATGGGTAATGCCGTCGTCGGTACAAAAAGTACTGGCACACCCGCTTTGGTCTTAAACTGTTGAATCTTTGGAACGGTGACTTTTAAAGGCTTGGCATTATCGAGGCTAGTCAACTTAGACAAAGCAGCAATAGGCGCATTGACATCAACTGCAGATGCCTGAGTACGATAATCCTCACCAGTAATGCCATCAGCCTGCGCGGTCATGGTCAAAGTAGTCAGCCCCAAAAATAACCCCATGCTCAAATAGGGTAGTAGCTTGAATGTTGGCTTTATTGATGACACCAGAGCAGTATTCTTTTTAGCATGGAGAGTAGGATTTTGAGTCATATCTTTCTTCTTATTAATAGCGTTTTAGTCATTGGTATTTTGAGTCATGATATTTGATAACATTATCCAATATTACAGTACCCTTATTTTTTCTTAACGACCTTTTTGACTGGCTCTTTAGGTGGGATAATATGCATGACCGTCAAATTGTCTTTGACCAAATACTTTTTGCTAGCTGCTTGTATGTCTGCAACCGTTACGGTATCCATTTTGGTGGGTAGCTGAGCAAGTAACCTATCATCGAGACCGATAGATTGTAGTGAGCCAATCATGCGCGCTTGACCTTCCATGCTGTCTTGCGCGTATACCAGACCAGTGACCGTATTGGTTTTGGCGCGCTCAATTTCATCGGTGGCAATTGGATCGGTTTTAAGCTTTTCTATTTCAGAGAGGATGGCTTGCTGCGCTTGCGCTAAGCTGACGCCTTCACGCGGAGTCGCTTGTATCAAAAATAGCCCGTCGCCTCGATCTAATAGATCATAAGACGTACCCACCGTGGTCAGAAGCCCTTGCTCGCGTACCAATCGACTCTCAAGGCGCGCTGATAAACCGCCATCCAATACGTCTTGCGCAAGTGATAGTGCATAGGCTTGTTTTTCATTGCTGGCATCTGTTGTCACAAGGCTTGGCACGTTATAGCCCATCAGCAATACAGGCACTTGTACTGCTTGCTCAGATTCTACTTGCTGATAACCACGAAAACCTTTTTGATTAACGGCAGGACGTTTTGGTAGCTTGCTTGGTTTTAGCTCACCGAAGTAACGCTTCACTTGTGTTAAGACTTCGGCTGGCTCAACGTCACCAACGATAACCAAGGTGGCATTATTTGGTGCATACCATATTTTATACCAGTCTTTTAGGTCTGAGAGTGTAATCGATTCAAGCTCACTCATGGGTCCGATAACCGATTCACCCTTAGGGCTATTTGGCAATGCCAGTAAACGAAATGATTCGTAAGCCTTGGCAAGTGGATTATCATCGGTACGCTGACGGCGCTCTTCCATGACAACTTGATGTTCTTTGACAAATTCTTTTTCGTTAAATACCAAGTTTTTCATCCGATCTGCTTCAAGCTCAAGTGCTAAAGGAAAACGGTTGGCAGGGAACAGCTCGTAATAACCCGTATAATCATAGCTAGTAAAGGCATTATTGACGCCGCCAAACTTAGCAATTAAGCGTTCATAATCAGCGCTTGAAACGTTACTAGTGCCTTTAAACATCATATGCTCAAGCACATGCGAGATACCACCTTTATTGACCGGCTCATCAGCTGAGCCCACCCGATACCAAATCTGTGTCATCACCACAGGCGCACGATGGTCTTCTTTGACGATTATTTTTAGACCGTTTTCCAGCTGATATTCATGGCGACCAGACATATCCATAGTCAGCGCTGATGATGGCTGAGCGTCCTTGGTAACTATGTTTTCAGACACTGGATTCTTGACCGCAGTCACGGGATTGGCGTTAATGGTACTGGTTTGACAAGCGGCAAGTGTGGTCGCCATGGCTAAGGCAGATGCAAGACGTAAAGAGAGTGTGGTTCGAGATAAAGGGACAGACATGGTATGTTCTACTTATATAAAAGGAAGACTTTTAAACGGGCAGCTTGTAAATGGATGAGATCGTATAGTAAGTTCAATGTAAAAGAGTTACGTTCAGAATAGCAGTACTGTGTTCTTTTTAAATTGAATTGACTACATATTTATTTTCATCATGGCACTGATACTTATACCATCATAAAGATTTGTGCGCCCCAACCATGACACTGGCAGTCGGCTTGAATTCTTGAGTCGTGTTACAACCTGTCGCTGATAGTGCCATCGTCGCCAGTAATAAAGCAGCAGTGATATGGGTAATGTTTTTATAATGATTGGATAAAGACAACATAAGACATTCCTAATATAAGTAATAAGCATGGAGATAAAGGGTATAAACATGTATTTAATTAGCCTTGCTAAGAGTAGGCGAAGTTTGCCATCGCAAAGGTCAGATTTATGTGTCCAAACCTTAAGCGAAACTTGCTCAATGAGCGATTATATTTATCATCTTTTTCACGCTAAAGGTTTAATAGCGCTTTTGTATCACTGGATGATTTTTGCCATTTATAAGCAATCTAGGATGCGAAAGGCTGAGCTCAACTTGAATTATGCTAAACTAGACTAAAAATAATCTCTGCATTGAATCATAGAAAACGGACAATACAACGATATACAGATCCGGTTTTACCATAAACACATTACTGATACTGATGAACTTTAGGGCAAACTTATGAATAACCCCAATAATAGCAATCGTGTGGTCATTAATCTTGACAGCGGACTTGATGAATTAGATGACGATGATATTACCTTACCCAGTCTGCCAGTGCAATCTGTCCCTATTATCGATGCCCCTGAAAGAAATGAGGTAAGTAATAGTGATGAGCCAGTAACGCCTACAGTCAATAAGCAAGTATCAAGCACCGATGCAGCCGAGAGCATTGCCCTAGGCGCGCCTATCCTCATGACGCAAAAGCAGAGTCATACAGACAATACCTCAGAGAGCTTTGCAAATACCAATGAAACAGAGAAGACAACACCAGCTGTCTCTGGATCAAAAATCCCTACTATGCCCTTACAAGCACAATTAGGAGATCTGCCAAGCGTTGCGCCTAGCAGTGCAAGTAGCATTAATAGTAATAGTAATCAAGCGTCTTCTGAGCCACAGCAAACGATTCCAGTAGAGTCGCAAGCAAATAAAGCGTTGCAAGAAGAACAAGAAAGCAGCAAAAAAGGCAGCTGGTTTAACCGGATGAAAACCGGTTTAAGTAAGTCGCGTAAGAACTTAGCCGAAGGGATGGTCAGTATCCTTATTGGTGGCAAAGAGATTGATGATGAGCTATTAGAAGAGGTTGAAGACCAACTGTTGGTGGCTGATATTGGTGTCAATGCAACCAATCGTATTATCAAAAGCCTTACTGAGCAGACAGATCGCGGTGATTTAATCTACGCGCATTCACTATACAAGGCATTGCAGACTGAATTGGTCGATATCTTAACGCCGAAAGTTGCGCCGCTTATTATTGATAGCAGCAAAAAACCTTTTGTGATTTTAGTCGTAGGCGTGAATGGCGTAGGTAAAACGACGACTATCGGTAAACTTGCCAAACGTTTGCAAGGCGAGGGTAAGTCTGTGATGTTAGCAGCAGGGGACACTTTCCGCGCAGCAGCGACTGAACAGCTACAAATCTGGGGCGAACGCAATAACATTCCAGTTGTGGCGCAAGGTCATGGCTCTGATAGTGCATCAGTTATCTTTGATGCCATGCAATCTGCTAAAGCAAAAAATATTGATGTGTTAATTGCTGATACGGCAGGGCGCTTGCAAAATAAAACCCACCTGATGGCGGAGCTTGAAAAAGTCGTGCGCGTTATGCGTAAAGCCGATCCAAGCGCGCCACATGAAGGCATGATTGTGCTTGATGCTGGCACGGGTCAAAATGCCATTAATCAAGTGGAATTATTTAATAAAGTGGTACCATTAACCGGAATCACGATTACCAAACTAGACGGGACTGCCAAAGGCGGTGTGGTCTTTAATATTGCCGAAACGACAGATGTGCCTATTCGTTATATTGGCGTAGGTGAGTCGATTGATGATCTGCGTGCCTTTAGTCCAAAACAATTTGTCGCCGCGCTGTTTGAAACTGATGACAAAGAATAGCGCTCAACAGTTTATTTTAGTCAATACTCAAGTCTTGAAAATATAACGATTTGAAAAGGAGTAGTCATGATAGTCACCACAGCCGCTTTTGGATCTAATCAGTTAACATTAATTGCGAGTGCCAATGAGCATAGCAGTCCTAAGCTGGTTGAAGTCAATTGGCTGCTGGCAGGTGACTCTTGGCACAGTTCGAAATCTATTCCCAAGCTTAAAAAGCATTATGGTATTGACGATCAGAGTTTTACATTCATAGATAAAGACAGCCTAAGCAAAAATGAACCTACTCAAGCATTATTAATAGAGGCTATAGCACAATTAGCGGAGTATTTTAACGGTGAGCGTCAAGCGTTCGATTTGTCACTAGATATGAGCCTAGGAACTAAATTTCAGCAGCGAGTTTGGCAAGCACTACAAGATATTGGTTATGGCAAGACGATTAGCTATGCAACGCTGGCACAAAATATCGATAGTCCCAAAGGCTTTCGTGCGGTTGCGAATGCCAATAGTAAAAACCCTTTTAGTATTGTTGTTCCGTGTCATCGTGTTATTGCAAGCGACGGCAAACTTGGTGGTTATACAGGCGGCTTAGATAAGAAAACGCATTTGTTAGCGCTTGAAGGCGTCACGTGCAAAGCTTAGTTTGAAGTAATTGCTCGTCACATATTGCTGAACAAAAAAGCCAAACGCTAAAAACGTTTGGCTTTTTTAATACAAAGCACAAAAATTACTGCTCAAGCTGTGCCATGACTTCGTCTGAAAAATTGACGTTGCTATAAACTTCTTGCACATCATCGATATCTTCTAACATATCAATCATCTTCATGACTTTTTCGGCATCTGCAACGTTGTCTATTTCAGCACTGGTTGATGGCGACATGGTTACTTCAGCATTGTCAGAGACTAAACCAGCAGCATTAAGCGCGTCTTTAACATGACCGAAATTTTCCCACTCAGTGATAACCAGCAAGCTTTCGCCATCATTTTCGATATCAAGCGCGCCTGCATCTAATGCCACTAGCATAACTTCATCTTCTAAACTTGTGTCATTAAAGCTTATTTCACCGCGTTTATTGAATAGGTAAGCCACAGAGCCAGTAGTACCCAGATTGCCATCATTTTTGGTAAAAGCATGGCGTACTTCACTGACTGTCCGATTGAGATTGTCAGTCATGGTTTCGACTAATACTGCGACGCCGCCGATGCCATAACCTTCATAGCTGACTTCGTCCATATTGTCATTGTCATCACCGCCTGTACCACGAGCTACCGCACGATTGATGGTGTCTCTTGTCATATTGACGGACAGGGCTTTTTCAATAACCGCACGTAGGCGCGGATTCTTATCAGGGTCAGGATCACCTTGCTTGGCAGCAGAAACAATTTCACGAATAATTTTGGTAAATACTTTACCTTTTACCGCATCCTGACGGGCTTTACGGTGTTTGATATTTGCCCATTTTGAATGGCCTGCCATATGACGTCCTTAAGTATTACGAGTGATGTATTGTACAGCTAAAATATTTATTGGTAAAAATTTTTTATAGCTACAGCAGTTTTATTACCTGATTTCGCTGTTAAGCTCAGGTAAGTGATCTGTCGCTAAGTTAACGATTTGTATGTTGTTAATAGCGCTTTTTTGCTACACTGCTATGTTCTGGCTTTTGACCCGCTGTCGATTATTTTCGTAGTGACGGATAGCAGCCGATAACCACATTACTTTCAATATTATAAACCACTTTCACGTATTTTGACCAATCTTAGCTTACGCATATACGCCTAAGCTGTCCGGTTTTAGATATCCATTGATCCTATGATTTGATTGACTTTATGAAGCAGCCGAATACCGAAGCCGTTACTCATTTGCGTAACCGCATTCATATTATTATTGAAGGTACAGATACTCGTTTGGGTAAGCTGTTTGATATTGTATTGTTGATCGCGATTTTGGCCAGTGTGGCGGTCGTGATGCTCGATAGTGTGCTCTATATGCGCTTGCAGTATGGCACGCTGTTTTTATATGCAGAATGGTTTTTTACTATTTTGTTTACGATTGAGTATATGCTCAGGTTGTTCTCAGCACCCAATCGTTTTCGTTACGTGTTTAGTTTTTTTGGGATAGTGGATTTATTGTCCGTACTACCGAGCTACTTAAGCTTAATGTTTGTGGGCGTACAGTACTTACTTGTCATTCGTATCTTACGTATTTTGCGTATCTTTCGGGTACTTAAGCTTGAAGCCTATATGCAACAAGCAGGGTTTTTGGCGTCTGCGCTTAGAACCAGTCAGCAAAAAATCACGGTATTTTTCTTGTCACTGGTGTTACTGGTCACCATTTTTGGCTCGATTATCTATGTCGTAGAAGGACCAGAAAACGGCTTTACCAGTATTCCGCTATCTATCTATTGGGCAGTTGTTACCATGACGACGGTTGGTTACGGAGACATGTCACCAAAAACACCTTTAGGGCAAGCCATTGCAACCATGGTCATGATTACAGGTTATTCAATCATTGCTGTACCGACAGGGATTTTCACTTCAGAGCTTGCACGTAATATGCGCCCGCAGCTCAATCCTGTCACGTGTCCGAACTGTGGTAAATTTGGTCACGCAGTAGGTGCGGATTTTTGTGACCGCTGTGGACATGCCTTGCATGTATAACCAATACTAAAACTTGTCCTATATATTTATAGCCATTTAACGCTCTAAAAACCTATATATTCATGTACCAGTGGCGACAAATCTATCGTCACTCCTAGATTGACTAGGTTCCAGTATTGTCCTGATATAGTACGGTCGAGCATCATCGTAGAGGCTGATGGTTGAAACTGTCCAAAGTATTTCAAAGAAGTGCGCATTTGGGCAATGGCTTCATGATGGGTTTGACTGCTTGCAAAATCAAAATCACCGTCTTGATAGGGTTTGATAGATAAGGGTTTCAGCCCAATCTCTAACCATTTTCCATAAAACTCGCCCGGTACGATTTTATCGTCTTCACGGCGTATATCCAGAGCAACCAAATCTTGCTCAAGCGCAGTGACATCACCTTTTAAGGCATGCTTGGCAAATCGGCGAAATAATTGAACTTCGCTGTCGCTATAGCTACGAATCCCGCCAAAATCATAGGCAACTACACTGCCATCATCACGGAACGCAAAGTTGCCCGGATGAGGGTCGCAGTGCATTCGATATAACCCAAACAGCTGCCCTGCGGTAAAATGAAACAAGCGCACTGCGATTTTCTGCTTAATATCATTATCCCACATTGCTGCCACTGTCAAGGTTTCGCCGCTCTCTTCTGTCAAGGTCAAGATTCTTTTAGAAGAGTGACTGCTAATCACTTTTGGGATAATGAGACCCGTATCTTCGGCATGAAAAGCGCCGAATACCCGCAGATTATGCGCCTCTTTAATATAATCAAGTTCATCATGTAAGCTTTGGCGAATTTCGTGAAATAACTGCTCTTGCAATTGCTTACTCATATTGAGCACGCCAGCGATTTTTAGTGCCATACGCACTTGTTTTAGGTCGCTATCACAATTTTTGTCGACATCAGGGTATTGCACCTTAACCACAACCCTTTGCCCAGATGGTAAAATTGCGCGATGTACCTGTCCGATGGAAGCTGCAGCAAATGGCATTTCTTCGAATTCAGTAAACAATTCATGAATAGGTGCTTTCAGCTCACGTTCAACTTGTGTGCGTATCTGCGCATAGGGCATCGCCGGTGCATCTTTCTGCAGTTTCTCTAATGCGGTTGCAACTTCAGGTGGAAACACATCTTTATACTGCGATGCAATTTGACCTACCTTCATGACCGCACCTTTCATCTCACCTAAAGTTTCAGCGATTTGAATACCGACATCTTGCATCAATTCTGAGCGCGCTTGTAGGCGTTTTTCTTCGTCACTTGAGAGATGCTTTAGTGAGTTTTTAGCTGCTTTTCCGGCAATACTTGCTGTCATACCAGCGAGTTTCATAAAGCGCGTTCCGGACGATTTTGCCATGCCTATCACCATATAGTGGGTTGTTTTCTAAACCCTCATATTATTATTTTAATTACATAAATGCTGTTTGACTACTGTGCCAAAAGTATCGCCATGACGATTTTTGTACTATTTGTCGCAGTAATTTTTATCATGTTTTTAGCAGTATTATGCATATAAAAATTTCAACGCCAACAAACTACTTATTCAATGTTATAGCATAAGTATGGGTCAGCCAATAATCCAATGCCATATGATAACCCAGCTGCCCCAAACCACAAATCACGCCAACGGCTACATCACATAAATAAGAGTGCTCTCGAAACGACTCGCGGGCGTGGACATTGGATAAATGTACCTCTATAAATGGCTTTTGAGTGGCAAGTAGGGCATCGCGTATCGCAACCGAGGTATGAGTAAAGGCAGCAGGATTAATAATTATTGCATCGACCTGCGCACTTGCCTCTGCTAATAGACCGTAATGCTGGATATCATCGACCAGCTTGCCTTCGTGATTAGACTGACTGCAAATCAGCTCAATACCATGTGCTGCTGCGCGCTCGGTTAAGGCGCTCTCAATGTCAGCAAGGGTCATATGACCGTAAATATCAGGCTCACGTTTGCCGAGTAGATTTAGATTCACACCATTAATCAATAATAGTTTATGAGTAAGGGTTTTATTGGCTTTTTGATGGGATGCAGTGGTGGTCGTTGCTGATTGAGATGAGGTGGTCATAATGGTCTCTATGAATAGCAATGAATATCTTTATATAAATTTTTGGTGAATATAAGCGTACTACAATAACAGATTTTAGAGAACATAGCGTGCTCTATCCCTTTATATTAACAGCTTGCGAGCTAAGTTATAAAAAAATAATTCTAAAAGACCGTTCAAGTTCCAAAAATCATATTAAAAGTCTTTGTGTTGCTAAAAAGCCGTGCTATGATATTTTTTACACAACAAACATTACATGTTTGTTGCTAATTCTAGTTTATTTGATGATTAATGCTTTTTTTGTAAAGCGGTTTTGGTTTTTGCCAAAGACTAGAGGCAGTAAAATGACTATATGCTAAATATTAAAAGCTATTATGAATCTTTTAGATTTCGCTAATATTATATCGGATAGTCACTCTTAAGTTTTGATTTCATAATTTTAGTACCCGTTTATATGCAATGATGCAAAGGAATTTGGGACTAAGTAAACTTTTTAGGAAGTAATATTATGTCAGCTCGCGAACAAGGTATCGTTAAGTGGTTTAATGACTCAAAAGGCTTTGGTTTCATTCAACGTGACAGCGGAGAAGATATTTTTGTGCATTTCCGCGCGATACAAGGTGATGGTTATCGCTCTTTAAAAGACGGCGAAAAAGTTGAGTTCAGTGTGGTAGAAGGTGATAAAGGTCTACAAGCTGAAGAAGTCAGAAAAGTAGAAGAGTAATCGCGACAGTCATTCTTATAGTTTAGCTATAATGTCTGTACAAACTACTGATATACTGCTGAGTCAAGTCCGTCCTGTCTTACTTATGTTGATTTTAACGCAGCATATTGGGTAAGCATCGACATAGGGCTTGGCTTTTTTATGCTTATCAGTTTTATACAGCTTCGCCTGCTGGCCAATGTTTAATGCAAACAGCTAAGCCTTATGGCCGCTCATTTATTTATGATATACAAGCGATTTATATAAAAGGATATTTTTTTGAGTAACTTTACGACGTTTACGGATTTGCCACTTTCAGCAGCGACCTTGCGTGCAGTAAGTGACTTAGGTTTTACTGAATTGACGCCTATTCAAGCAAAGATACTGCCGCATACGTTGGCAAATCAAGATGCAATTGGACAGGCACAGACGGGTACGGGCAAAACGGCCACGTTCTTATTGACGATTATGGAGGCGTTACTCAAACGTCCGTTTGCCGCTGATGAAGAGCGTCATTTAGGTGAGCCACGTGCCGTCGTCATGGCACCAACCCGTGAGCTTGCTCAGCAAATATTTGATGACTGTATCGCCTTGACCAAATATACCGCTTTGCATAGCGTTTGCATTATGGGGGGTACCAATTATGAAACCCAACAGCATGAGCTTGAGCGCCAATATGTCGATATCTTGATTGCCACACCTGGTCGCTTGATTGATTTGATGCACAAAGGCATGGTCTATTTAGACCGCGTAGAGGTGCTAGTATTAGACGAAGCAGACCGCATGCTCGATATGGGGTTTATACCCGATATCAAACGCTTAGTCGGTCGCATGCCGCCTAATACCGACCGTCAAAGTTTATTGTTTTCTGCTACCTTTAACCAAGATGTGATGGGTTTGGCTTATCGCTGGTTACATGAGCCAGAGTTTGTTGAGATTGAGCCTGAGCATAAAACCAGTGAGCTGGTAGACCAACATTTTTATCTCTTAACCGAAGATCAGAAGCTAGAAGCGGTTGAGCGTATTATCACGGATAGTACGGTAGAAAAGGTCATTATTTTTGCCAATCGTAAAGACCAAGTAAAGCGCCTATATCATAAGCTGCGTCAGGGACATAAAATTGTCATGTTATCAGGCGATGTGATTCAGCAAAAACGCGAGAAATATTTACAGCGCTTTAAAGACGGGCATGCCTCTGTTTTGGTTGCGACGGATGTAGCAGGGCGCGGTATTCATGTTGATGATGTCAGTCATGTGATTAATTATACCTTACCAGATCAGCCAGATGACTATGTACACCGTATAGGTCGTACTGGGCGCGCCGGGCAAACCGGTATTAGTATTAGCTTTGTCAGCGAAGATGATGCCTTTAATATACCGGCATTAGAGAAGCATTTGGATACGAAGTTTAAGCTTGAGCAGTGGCAGCCTTAATAAGATTTTTTAATTAAGCTCGGTGTAATGGACATTTTTCATGCTGGGATAGGTCCTAAAGCTATATACTGTCTATATTTGCAAGGAATCAACGCCATGAATCAAAAAACTGCCCTTTTTGTAGTGACAAACATACAAAGAAGAAT